>PKWD01000305.1 GCA_003131945.1 Acidimicrobiaceae bacterium | reverse complement strand
CGTAGGCGCAGACCACGTAGGCGCAGACCACGTAGGCGCAGACCACGTAGGCGCAGACCACGTAGGCGCAGACCACGTAGGCGCTGTCGATATAGGCGATGACCACGAAGGCGCTGGCCACATAGGCGCTGTCCACGTAGGCGCTGTGGACGTCAATAGCCAGCACCCCGCCACTGCCGTTGAAGGGGTGGCACCGCCGGAAGCGCCGGAGGAGACGGCGGACACGGTCGAGCTCTTCAGAAGCGGAATGCTGAACCCGAAGCAACTGGCCGAAGGGTCGCTCGCCCGTCGCATCGTCGAGA
Source organism: Acidimicrobiaceae bacterium (assembly GCA_003131945.1). Next base: position 9,093 of record PKWD01000305.1, on the reverse strand, counting down.
CGTCGGGCCCCGATGTCATCATCGGCGACATCACGGCCGCCTTGCGGGGCCACGGCTGGCCGGAGTCGTTGGTCGAGCACGCCGACTCGGGGTTACGGGTCCGGGACCGGACCGAGCTCCTCCAGCGTTGGCATGACGCCAGCCCTCATCGGCCGAGGCCCACGGGTTGGGACGCCACCCACTTCGCCCTGTGGGGACTGTGCGCCGCCCCGCCGGTCGGGAACCCGGCTCTGCGGTCGGTGGCCGGGTGGGGAGAGCGGCGCCATCACCCGATCCTGATGGCCTGGCAGGTGGTGGCCGAGCACCGCTCCCAGGGTCGCCGCCACGGTCGGCACGGGCGCAAGAAGATCGTCTTCAAGTCTCGGCGCGTCGCCGTCCCCCGGGGGATGGACGAGGCCCTGTGGGGGTTGCCGGTCGACCTGCTGGTGCAGTGGGCGGCCTGGGTGTTCCGGCAGTGGCCGGGGGCGCCGATGGAGTTCGTCCTGCCCGCCGGCAGCGGGGAGCTCGTGAGCGCCTGGTACGAGCGGGCCCGTCCGGTGGTCGAGCTGGCCGTGGGGACCTGGGTCCCTTTCGCCCGGGTGGACGCCGCCCTGGGCAAGTCGGCGCACCGTTGGGTGAAGCAGCTCACCAGTGCCTGCGGCGGCGGAGGGGCGCCCCTGGCCACGTGGTTCGAGAACTCCATGGCCGTGGCCGGCGAGGCTCTGGCCCTACGGCTCGGGGACACCGGGGCGAACGGGCCGCTGCGGGGGCGCCGGGCCAAGGGTCGGCCCCCGGTGGAGCACGCCGTCTGAGTCTGACGCGTCAGCGGCGACGGCGGTCGGGCCTCTCGGGGCTCGTCGGTCCTTAGGCGGGAGCGCGGATCAGATCGTGGGTGCCGGCGGGTCGACGGTGTAGGCGGTGACGTAGGTCGAGTGGGTCCCGGCCTCCACGTCGGCGATGACCTGGGCGGTGCCGGCGGCACAGGATTTCCCGAAGAAGCCGAAGACGGCGTTGCCGTCGTCGTCCAGGAGGGCCTGGGCCTCGAGGCCCGTGTTGAGCCCCGTGCCACTTCGGGACAGGCCGGTGGGATCGGGCGAGATCCACACCCAGCCCTCGCCGCAACTGGTGTCGAGCTGGGTCGAATCGATCTCCACCGGCTGCTCGGCGTAGACGGGGCTGGTCTCGATTTCGAAGACGGCGAAGACGTCGGAGTTGCCGATGTCGTTGTTGCCGACGCCGTTGGTGTCACCCACCTCGACCTCAGGGTTCGGGTAGCCGGTCAGCCCGGCGGGGGTGATGGCGGGGGGGAGGACCTGAAGAATCGTGGTGGCGGTGTAGTAGGGGGCCGCCATCATGTCGGCCTCGATCACGCTCGGTCCCGGAGCACAGTCCTCACCGACCACCTCGACGGTGGCATTGCCGTCGTTGTCGAGGGTCAGGACGACGTTCTCACCGAAGTTGCCCCGGAAGGGGATGAAATAGACGAGCAGGCACGAATTGGCCAGCTGGGAGGAGCTGACGATCACGCTGTCACCGGCGAAGGCTGGGCTCGTTTCCACCTGGACGACGGTCATGATCACGGCCCCGGTGTCCATCACCGGATTGGGACTGGCCGTCACCACCATGGTGGGAGCCGGGGCCCCGCTGCCGGTTCCCCCGCCGCCGGCACTGTTGGTGCAGATGGGCTTGTTCTGTTTCGTGGGGTGGTCGGCGCACCAGGCGGCGGAGCCCTTGGCGCTCTTGACGGGCGTGGCCGAGGCCACGCCGGCCAGGGGCATGCTCACCACGGCCGTCAGCGCCAGCAGGCGAATTAAACCACGGCGCGTGTTCTTGAGAGTGCTGCGAGTCACTTCGCCATTGTGACCGGAAAGTGGCCGCCGGTCGTCCTCAATGATGATGATCCGGGGCCGGGAAGAAAATGGCTGCTCCGGCCGTACAGGGGCCGGATCGGCGGGGGTCATCCGGCCGCCGGCCTGGGGGGCCTCCGCGAGGCCCTTCTGGACGTCGGGCACGCAATCGGTGCCGTTGACCACCCACTGCTGTATCGAGTCAGTGCAGGATCAAGTACCGGGGAGTCCCCAAATTAGGGGTTGTGCCCCGGGTTCATTGCCACTTAGGGTGCCTTCACGCTGCCCCAGTGGACGGCGCTTCTGGGCGGGGTTGGCGGGTTGCCAGGTCGGGCACGCGCCAAGGCGGGGAGGGGTGCCAGATGGCGGGACGGTCGTTCAGCTTTGCTGTGCTGTCCGTGGGCGCGCTCGGGCGCCGGCGCCTGCGGGGGGGTCAGACACGGTCACGCACCGCACAGGATCGTCCGTTGCGATGGAGCCGTGGTCTGAGCGTTCCGGTGACCATGGCGGTGGTGGCGGCGGCCATCCTCCCGTTGGCCCTCGGCGCGCCGGCGGCCGGAGCCTCGTCGTGCACCCCCGGTACCTGCGCGCCGTTGAACGTCGTCATCGCGCAGCCCGGAAACAATCTCGAAGCCAGCGGTTTCCAGGGCGTGCTCGGCACCCCCCTGTCCGACCTCCAGATCTGTGGCATCGAGAACGACTACGCCCCGCTCCAGACGGCGGCCATCGACACCAACGACGACGACCCGAACATGTTGAACCGGTCGCTGTTCGACAACGGCAATGATCTTTACGGGACCGAGGAAGGGAACTACACCGACAGCCAGGCCTTCCAGTTCAACACGGCCGGCAGTCTGGTGCCCGGGAACTCCATCACGGTGTCGCTACCGCATCCGGCCGAGCCCTACTCGCCTTCGGGATCTCTCCTGCCGAACGCCACGGTGCCGTCTCCGCTGGACTCGGAGCAGACCAGCTCGACGGTGGTGCTCAGCAACCAGACGACCAACACGGCGACGGTGACCGTCACCCTCGTCAATCCCCCGGCCGCGTTCATCAGCTTCCCCGTGAAGGTCGAACTCGACGCCTTCGACCCGTACAACCCGGCACCGCCGTCGCCCGGCGGCGGCCCCGGCGTGAACCCGTCGAACGGCTTCGACGGCCACGTGGCCTTCACCAACGCCGGTGGGAACACCGTGACGGCGAACTCCGTCGGCGGCAATTACGTCGCCACTTTCCAGATCAAGGACACCAACGCCGAGGATGTGGTGTTCGGTGCCACCGACGTGAGCTTCGGCGCCTCCTTCGGCATCGGGGTCGTCCAGACGGCCTTGGGCAGCTTCAACGGCGGGGNNGGCAGAGCGGCCCGTGCGCCGGCTCGTTGGGCGCCCCCAGCTCGGCCGCCTACCCCTACCTGATCTTCGACAACAACAACGCGGGCCACCTGGTGTCGGGGGTGACGACCACCTCGGCGTCGGGGGCCGAGACGGCCACGCTGCAGGTCCCGTCGGGCGTCTCGTTCACCGACGGCCAGACGGTGAGGGTGGACGTGCTCGATGCCACGTCGCCACCGGGGTCGGGGACGCAGTCGAACGCGGCCCAGACGGCTCCGTACCCGGCCTCGGACTTCTCGGTGGTGACCAATGTCGATCCGGTGCCCGGCTATCCGAACACAGTGCCGAAGTACATCGCCGATGCCACCAACGGCTCCAATACGGTGCCGAATCCCCCGGTTGACCCGACGGCGAGCAATACGACGCTGACCGTGTCGGCCACCACGGCCCAGGTGACGGCCAGCGGTGGGCCGACGGCCACGGCGACCCTGAGCGACCACTACAACAACCCGGTCAACGACACCCAGGTCTCGATCTTCCCCCAGCTGCCGACGCACGCCAGCGTCACCCCGCAGGGGACGCCGACGGCGGGCAAGGAATACCCGACGACGACTGACAACGGGATGGTCTCCTACAGCGTGGCCGACAGCTGCGCCGAAACCGTCACCCTCCACGGGGTCGACGTGGACGACGACGTGGCCATCGAGGCCACGCCTTCGATCACGTTCACCGCCGGCCCGCCGGCCGCCCCCAATGCGACCCCGCCGAGTATGCCCTGCGGCAGCACTCCGTCGAGTGTCACGGCCAGCACCTCGTCCACCCCGGCCACCATCGGCGCGCCGGTGGATGTGCCCGCCGACGGAACCACCAACGCCACCATCAAGGTCACGTTGGCTGACCAATTCGGCAACCTCGACAAATGTCAGCAGGTGGTGCTGACTCCCAATACCCCGAACGCCGTGGTCGTGCCCCAGGATCCCACCAACTACTGCTCCCCGGCGACGGATCTACCCGGATTTACAGGCACCGATGGTGTGGCCACCTTCAAGGTGACAGACAGCCACGTCGAAGACGTGATTCTGGGCGTGATCGACCAGTCGTCCTCCTCGGTATGGCCGTCCGACACGGTCGGGACCGACGTCCAAGACGTGGCCCAACTTGATTTCGAGGGCACCGATGCCGGCCAGTCGACGGTCACGCCCCCCAACCAGAACTCGCCGGTCGACGCCCCCGCCCTGGTCACCGTCTCGCTGTTCGACGCCCACGGTGATCCGCTCGACCAGGCCAACCAGGTCATCGCCCTGGTCGGGTGTAGCGCCGCCTGCAACGGATCGAACGCCGTTTCGACAACGACCATCGCCGCCGGCAACGGTTTCACGTCCCCCGGCACCGACGAGGTGTCCACCAACGGCAACGGGCAGGCCGTCTTCGACGTCGCCAGCACCTTCCCGCAGTCCGTCTACTACCAGGCCACCGACGAGAGCGACAACCCACCCGTCGTCATATCCGCAGAAGCGGTGGTCAATTTCACCAACGGCGGTGCCACCCTGGTGGCGGCACCGAGCACCGTCGTCGCCGGCCTGGGGACCTCCACACTGACCTACACCCTCAGTGACACCGGCCCGACCCCCGTGAGCGGGGCCACGGTGTCGGTGACGCCCTCCTCGGCCTCGGCCGTCGCCATCGGACCGGCCGTCACCAACGGCAGTGGCCAGGTCGAGTTCACCGCCAGCGACACCAAGGCCGAGACGGTCACCTTCGTGGCCACGGCCACCTTCTCGACCAGCGCCAGCGCCTGCCCCTCGACCTACGTGTCCCCGACCTGCACCGTGAAGACCTCGACCACCGTGACGTTCATCAGCGCCCCGACCACGCTCAGCGCCGTGGCGTCACCGGTCTCGGTCCCGGCCGACGGGGTGTCGTCCTCGCAGGTGACGGTGACCGCTCTCGACGCCGGTGGAAAGCCCATCTCCGGTCTGTCGGTGGTGCTCAGCCCCTCGGGCAGCCCGGCGGCGGCCTCCGCCGTTCTGGCTCCCCCCACCGGGATCACCGGAACCAGCGGGTCCTACACGTTCTCGGTCACCGACACCCTGGCCGGGTCGGTGGTGCTCACACCGCAGTACTTCTCGAGCGCCCTCTCCAACACGGCGATCAACTGCTCGACCCCGTCGTGCACGGTGACGAAGGCGTCGATCGGGTTCACGCAGACCGAAGGCGAGGCGTCGACGATCACCGTGGGCACGCCGCCGACCCAGCCGGCCGACGGTGTGTCGGCCGTCTGCGTGACCGTCACGCTCCAGGCGGCGGCGGCCATCCCCGGTCACGCCGTGGCGCTGTACACGAGCTCGCCGTCGACGACGGTGACGCCCTATCTGGGAGCCGGCTGTGTCACCGGCAACGTGGGGGCGCTGACGAACTCGTCGGGCCTGGTGTCGTTCGGCATCACCGACACCAACCCCGAGACGCTGACCCTCTACGGCCGGGATCTCTACACGGGCGTCCTCATCGGCCTGGCCACCCCGACGCTGGTCACCTTCGTCAAGACCGAAGCCCAGGCCTCCACGGTGGTGGCCGTGCCCACCTCGCTCCCGGCCGGCGGGCAGACCACCGCGGTGACGGTCACGCTGCAGAACAAGAGCGGGTTCCTCACGGGGAAGACCGTCTCGTTGTCAGCCTCCTCGTCCACGGTGACGATCACGTCGTCCCCACTGCTGATCCCGCCCACGGGCGTGACCAACGGCTCCGGCCAGGTCACCTTCCAGGTGTCGGACAGCGCCGTGGAGACCGTCACCCTCACCGCCCTCGACGTGAGCGACTCGGTCACCGTTCTGCAGACGGCCACCGTGACGTTCACGGCCACCGAGGCCAACCAGTCGACGGTGACGATCAACCCCATCACCACTCCGGCGAGCGGTCCGGGCGCCACCTTGACGGTGGTGGTTCGAAACGCCAGCGGGCAGGTGGTGCCCAATGAGACGGTCCACGCCATCGTCGACAGCGGGTCCCCCGCCATCGCCCCTCTCTTCGGGGGCATCACCAACGTCAACGGGCTGGCCCAGTTCTCGATCACCGATACGCACATCGAGAAGGTGACCCTGTCGGCCTGCGACTTCACCCTGAGCCCGACCTGCAGTGCCGGCTCGCCGGGGCTTCTCAACAAGACGGCGTCGGTCACCTTCACGGCCGGTGAGGCCAACCAGTCCACCATCTCGTCGGCCGCCTCCACGGTGCCGGCGTTCCCCGTGGGCTGCCCCACCACGGCGGCGGGGTGGACCTGTCCCACCACCACCGTGACCGTGACCCTGCGCAACGCGGCGGGGCCGATCTCCGGGGACTCCGTGTCGCTGTCGAGCCCCTCCTCCACGGTGTCGATCACCCCGGCCATCGCCACCTCCAACTCCCTCGGCCAGGCGGTGTTCACCGTCGGCGACTCGACCGTCGGGTCCGACGTGTTCACGGCCCTCGACCGGACGACGGGGGCCACCGTGGTGCCGACCGTCTCGGTGGCCTTCACGGCCAACGAACAGAACCAGTCGAAGGCGAGCGGCACCCCGCTGGCGGGGGCGACGCAGTGGACCATCACGGTGACCCTGAGGAGCGCCACCGACGCCCCCCTGGTGGGTCACAAGGTGACGCTGAACACGGGCTCGCACACGGCGTTCGTGACCACTCTGACGGCGGGGGCGAAGACGACGGCGGCCGGGGTGATCCAGTTCAGGGTCACCGACACCGTGACCCAGGTCCTGGCCATCACCGTGACCGACACGACGGCCGGAGTCACGCTCTACGCGCCGGTGACGATCTCGATCTACCGATGACCCGGGTCGTCTCGTGATCTCGACACCACGGAGGTCCCGACGTGGCGCCCGCTCGCCGCGGTTGTGGGTCGGTGGCGTGCTGGCGCTGGCCATCCTCGTGCTGTCGACGACGGTGGCGTCGGCCGACAACAGCACCACGACGACGACGGCGTCCACCACCACGACGACGCTGCCACCGGCCCCCCCGGGATTCGAAGACACGGCGGTGTCGGTGTACCAGGCCGAGCTGGCGGCGGCCCAGGAGCTCGGACAGGGGCAGGGCCTCGAAAGTGTCGCCCTGTACCAGCAGCAGATGGACGCCCTCGGCCCCAGCGGACTGGCCCAGTTCTACAGCGCCACCGAGCAGGTCCCCGAGTGGAGCCAGATCCCGTCGCTCATGCAGACGATCGTGGCCGATGTGCCGACGCAGGCCACCCAGTCCTCCGCCGTCACGCGCTCGGCCGGCCGTTCGTCGGCCCCGTCGGCCACCTTGATGGCGATGATCACCCGGCCGTCGCCCGGTCCGGAGGCGCCGGTGGGGAGCGCCACTCTCGTCGGAGCGGCGGCGGGGACGGTCAATCCCTACAACCCGACGGGGTGCGACACCACCGACTACGACGTGCCGATCTTCGCCGCCCAGATCGTGCTCGATGTGGCCACCGGTCTCTACGACGCCATCAACCCCTTCGCCCACAGTATCGACCCCTTCACCGGCGGCCTCATCATCGACGCCCTCACCGTCATCGCCGCCGTGGTGGCCGGGGCCGCCGCCGTGGTGCACGACACGCTCGTCTACCTGCAGACACTGGAAAACGAATGCCAGGGCAACAACACGTCGGGGTATATCGCCAACATCGACAACACCACCGTGGCCGCCTATAACCTGGCCACCACCATCGGAACGAGCACGCTCACGATCCAGACGGACGTGGCCAACATCCAGACACAGATAACCTCGTTCCAGACGACGATCCAGCAGGCCCTGACCAGTGACACGCAGGCCCTGCAGGCCACGACGGGGAACGGCAATCAGGGCACGACGACGGAGTTGCAGATCATCCAGACCGCACTCCAGAACGACGCGTCGGCCATTCAGTCGGCCGAGACCAGCAATGGTCAGCAGGTGGTGGCCGGGACGACCAAGATCCAGACGTCTCTGTCGTCGGCCCTGAGCCAGGCACTGCACGAGACCGACAGCGACGCCCAGGGGCTCACCACGCTCTTCACCCAGGGCAACCAGCAGATCCTGAACACGGTGCAGTCCAACTTCGCCGCCACCCAGAAGCAGTACCAGTCCAGCCTGCAGATCTTGATCGAGCAGGCACTGTCGGGGTGGGGGCCGGTCGTCCCCGAGGTCGAGCTCATGCTGCCGGTGTCGATGGGCGGGCTCCTGAACGCCACCCCCGTCGGTGTGCAGGAGGTCGTGACCGCCGATATCGGAGGCCTCCAGGCGCAAGGGGTGAAGGTCAAGGCCCTCGCCATTACCGATCTGAGTGCGGCCAACGCGGCTCTGGCGGGGGGCAAGTGGACGGTGGCCTGGACCGACTACGAACAGGCCTACGAGGCGGCGGCGTGAGACCGACGATGAGGAATCGGGTGTTTGGGAGGCGGGGTCCGGCCACGACGGGGTCGCGCCCACNNTCCGGCTGTGGATCGGTGGCGTCCTCGCCCTCGGGGTCCTGCTCTGGTCGACGACGGTGGCCTCGGCCGACGACAGCACGACGACGACGGCGTCCACGACCACGACGACCCTGCCCCCGGCGCCAGCGGGATTCACCAACACCATGGTGTCGGTCTACCAGTCCGAGCTGGCGGCGGCCCAGGTACTCGGACAGCCGCAGCAATTCGAATCGGTGACCCAGTATCAGCAGCAGGTGAACGGGTTCAGCGACAGCGAGCTGGCCGCCTTCTACAGCGTCACCCAGGCCAACCCCGAGTGGAGCCAGATCCCGNNCAGGCCACCCAGTCCGCCTCGGTCAGGCGCCCGACCAGCCGGTCGGCGGCCCCGTCGGCCACCCTGATGGCGATGGTCACGCGGCAGTCGCCGGGTCCGGAGGCGTCGATGGGGACCGCCACCCTCGTCGGTGCCACGACGGCGATCAACCCCTACAACCCGTCGGGGTGCGACACCACCGACTA
>PKWD01000435.1 GCA_003131945.1 Acidimicrobiaceae bacterium | reverse complement strand
CGCCGCGCCGACCTGGGCGAGCGCACGGTCGATGATCCCGCCGCGGTCGCTGCCCGCCGCGGCCTGCTCTCGCAGCGCGCGGAGGAGCGCGTCGGGGTCGAGTCCCCACGCGCCGGCACGGGCCGCCACCGCGCGCCAGGCACCGTCGAGCCACTGGCGCTGGTCGAACAGGGTGTCGTCGAGGTCGAANNTGGACCGCCGGGTCGGCGAGGAGCGCGGCGACGCGAGGCCCGACGTGGCCGTCACCGTACGGGCAGGGCATCCCGGCGACGCGGGCCTGCTCCTCGGAGCCGTTGAACGTGGCCGCGGCCGCCACCGCCCGGTCGGGGTCGAGGCCGGTGAGCGCGGCGATGCCGGCGTCCACCCCTTCCCATCGGGGGGTCGAGGTTCGCAGCACGACGCAGGGAACGCCGAGCCAGGCCGCTTCCTCCTGGAGGCCGCCCGAGTCGGTGACTTCGATGTGGTGACCGATCGTCGGGCCGCACTCATCGCCTTCGCCATCAACGGCCTCTACGACGGCGCCGGGGGGAGTGGAGATGCGCTGGCGTCCATGTCGGGTGCCCACGATGTTCTCGAACGCTGCGGAAACCTGGCGCACGACGCGCTGGACGTGATCCCCGATCTGGCCGCTGATCCGCAACGTTTTGAGTGGCTGTGGCGTGACGAGTGGTCCGCCTACGAGGCCTCGGTACGAGCGGTGGCGGAAGGGTGGGCCACGATCGAGGAACTCCCCGAGTTCGATCTGGCCGTGGTGCTCGTCGAACCCGGTCACGATGGTGCGGCAGCCGCTTGGAGGTCGGCGCCGTTGCACCGCGCCGCCGTCCACAGTGCCACGACGTGTCTCAGGGTGGCGACGCTGCGAGGGGGAAGGATGGAGATGCGCTACCGCTATGAGTCGTGGGTCCGCCTCGCCCATCGCCGCCCCCGGCCGCGGGTGGATCTGGAACGCCTGGCCTACGACTTGAGCGCAGCAGAGAAGGGGGGCGGTCGCTGGGTGTTCGACGGAGCCGGTGCCACGACGGGAGCGTTGCATCTGGCGAGGGACGACATGACCACGACCATCGCTCCAGGACGCTTCCTCGAACTGCTCTGTGAGCAGTTGGCGACACTGGACAGCCGACCCGCCGCCTGGGATCCCTACGCCCCGCCGCCAGGCTGAAACCATCTCCCGCCGATACCGCGCCTTCGGGTATCGGGGCCGAGTCCGGTCACGCCACAGGGAGGTCCCACAGGGGAAACCACGCCGTCAGATCCGACTCGACGGGCAGGTCCGTGCCGAGAACGCCACGGATGCGCATCTCGAGTTCGTTGTCGCGCTGTTCGCTCCCTGTGGGAGCGAAAGGGTAGAACGTGCCCTTCTTGGCTAGGTAGACGAGGAAGATGGGTTGGGTGACGGCGTCGGATCCCCCCGCCGTCGGATCCGACGTTTCCTGCGGGGCGAACCCGAAGACCGAGCACAGCAGCTGGGCGCTCCATCCGGCATCCTCGAGCGAAGAGTGCACCATGTGGACCCTGGTGACCAGGTCGTCGAGGTCGCCACCCTCGAGCAGGATCCAGCGGTAACCGAAGCGGTCCCCGACGTGTCGCACGGTCAGGGTGCTGGCCGGAGGTGGAGCCGCACCGCTGGCGGTGGCGGGTGGGGCTGAGCCATCAGCCGGCACGGACGGACTGCCCGTGTTGGTGGCATCGCCGAGCTCCAAAAGCTTCTCGAGCTCGCCCTGCATATCGGCGAAATTCTGACCCGATGGAGGTTTGAAACAGACCCCGGCCTTGCGTGTCGACACCAGGCCCGACGTGATCTGGAGCGTGATCGCCGCTCCCGGCAGGGCGAACAGGGCATCAAGGTTGGCCTTCACCGGCTTGGTTCGTCCGAGCAGGGTGTCGAAGAGGCCCATCAGTGGGTACCGAGAACAAGTACGCGGTTCACGGGGTCTGGTTCATCTCGGCCTCGAGCTTGGCCAACGCGTCGAGACGCTTCTGCAGAGGGGGATGCGTGGAGAACAATGACGACAGGCTCGCGCCGTTGGCGATGGCGGGGGAGAAGTAGAAGGCATTGAAGTGTTCGGCCGAGCGGAGGTCTCGTGTCGGGATCCGACTCATTTCGCCCGTGACCTTGACGAGAGCGGAGGCGAGCAACGACGGCCGGCCGATCAAGATGGCTCCCGAACGGTCGGCAGCCAATTCGCGGTAGCGCGACAGCGCCATGGTCAGGAGAAAGCTGATGGCGTAGACAACGGCGGAGACAACAAGCACACCCATCTCAATGAGGGCAACTTGACTCCCGCTCTGATTGTTGCGATTGCCACCGCCACCGCCGAAACCACCGAAGAGCCCGGCGTACAACATGACGCGTGTGAGAAGCCCGGCGATCATCCCTAGAAAGCTGGCGATCGTCATCACCGCCACGTCGCGATGGGCGACATGCGAAATCTCATGGGCCAGTACCGCCTCGAGCTCCGGCTCGTCCAGACGTCGCATGATGCCCCGGGTGGCACAGACAACGGCGTGCTTCGGGCTGCGGCCGGTAGCGAAGGCGTTGGGCATGTCGACTTCGGCGATGGCAACCTGGGGCTTCTTCATGTCGGCCAGGGCGCACAGCCGGTCGACGATCCCATGGAGCTCAGGTTCCTGCTCGGCGGTGACGATGTGGCCGTGCATGCCCCACAAGGCGATCTTGGCCGAAAACCAGTATTGGCAGAATGCCAGAGCCACGGCGATGAAAATGATGAGGCCGATGTTGTGCAGGAATGCGAACAGGAGCCCGACCACGATCGCATAGAGGACGACGATGAAGAAGCCGGTGAGAAACATCCGGAAGGTGAGCTCATGATCAGGGGGGATGCGACGTGATACTGCCATCAGATAATTACCTCGGGTTGGTTGGACGCTGGATTCGGCGTTCCCGCTGGTGATGGGGACGCAGGACTGTCCGGGCTGGGTGGCTCAATAGCTGGCGCCGGGACCGCCGAGGTATCGACGGCCGGCATTCCGGCGGGAAGCCCCGCCGGGGGAGCGGCGGCGAGCTCGGTTTTCATAGCAGCGAGCTCGTCATCGACCTGTGAGGTTGCTGCCACCTTGTCGAGCTGGGCCTGGATGTCGTCTCTGTTCGAAGTGAGATCGGTAAGTGCTCCTGAGGCCAGGAGTTCGTCGATGGCACCGGCACGCGCC
>PKWD01000149.1 GCA_003131945.1 Acidimicrobiaceae bacterium | reverse complement strand
TCGGGTCGGCCAGCGCCTTGAACACCCGGTCGTCGTCGGCAGCCATGAAGGAAGAATAGGTGACTATATGGTCACATGTCAAACCCTGACCATCGGTACGATGCGCGGCGTGGACCTCGGCAAAGTGGGCGCCTGGTGGAGCGGTACATGGCGGACCAAGGACGAGGCCTCGGTGGACGCGGCCGCCGAGATGGAGGGCCTTGGGTACACGGCCTTGTGGTCTTCGGGTCGCTTCGAACCGGGATTGTCCCCACACTTCGAACGGCTCCTCTCGGCCACGACCCACGTGGCCGTGGCCAGCGGGATCGTGAGCGTCTGGGTGGCCGAACCGATGGAGCTTTCCCGCAGCATCGCCGACCTCGACGCCCGGTACCCGGGCCGTTTTCTCCTGGGCCTCGGTGCCAGCCATGCGCCGGCGGTCGAGAACTACGCCCGTCCCTATNNCCTATGCGCACATCGTCGATTACCTCGACGGCCTTGACGCCACCGGAGTCGTGGCCCGGGACCGCCGGGTGCTGGCCGCCCTCGGACCGCGCATGTTGCAACTGGCTGCTGATCGATCGGCCGGTGCGCACCCGTACTTCGTCCCCGTTGAGCACACGGCCCGGGCCCGCCAGATTCTGGGGGAAGGCCCGCTTCTGGCCCCCGAGGTGACCGTTGTCCTCGAGCGGGATCCGTCCACGGCGCGCGCGCTGGCCAGGAGCTTCACCACGACCTACCTGACCCTCCCGAACTACACCAACAATCTCCGCACCTTCGGCTTCGGCGACGAGGATCTCGTAGGCGGGGGAAGCGACCGCCTGGTCGATGCCATCGTGGGGTGGGGAGACGCGGAGGCCATCGCCGGCCGGGTCCGTGCGCACCACGAGGCGGGAGCAGACCATGTCTGCGTTCAGGTCATCTCGTCTACGGGACGAGAATCGTTTCCCCTGGCCGAGTACCGCGAGCTCGCTCCGGCGCTGCTGGACCGGTGAGCAGTCCGGCCCCGACGAAAGGCGAGTCGGAACGTCAGGCGTTCTGGGCCGAGCTCTGGGACGCCATCTCGATCCGCACCGTCTTGCTGGTGGTCGGAGTACTCCTGCTCCAGCTCGGGTTCATCCTCTCCTACGTCGCGGCCTTCCACTCCCCCAAACCGTCCCGCATCCCGATCGTGGTGGTGGCCCCGGCCGGGTTCGCCGGAAAGATCGTCTCGGAGCTCAACGCCATTGCCTCGACCCCGCTCCATGCCCGGGCGGTCGACAGTGAACAGCAGGCACGTCGTCTGCTCGAAGAGGACGCCACAAGCGCTGCTTTCGTCGTCGATGTGGCCTCGAAAACAGACACGTTGCTCGTCGCCTCGGCCGAAGGCGCCTCCCTGGCCACCGCCGTCGAGACGATTATCACCGATGTCGAGGCCAGCCAGCACCGGACGGCCAGGGTCACCGATGCGGTGCCCCTGCAGAGCGGCGACGGTCACGGACTCACCGGCTTCTATCTCGTGATCGGCTGGATCGTCGGCGGCTACCTCGTCGCCTCGTTGCTCGGCATAGCCAGTGGCGCCCGACCGGCCACCACCCGGCGGGCTCTCATCCGCCTGCTCGCCCTCGTTCCGTACGCCATCGTCTCGGGGCTGGGCGGGGCCATCGTCGTCGGACCCGTCCTCGGCGCGCTCACCGGGCACCTGGTGGCGCTGTGGTGGCTCGGGGTACTCCTCGTCTTTGCCGCCGCCGCCGTCACCATGGCCTTTCAGGTCCTGTTCGGTGTGCTCGGGATCGGCATCACCGTTCTCGTGTTCGTCATCCTCGGCAACCCGAGCGCCGGGGGCGCCTATCAAGCGGCCCTGCTGCCACCGTTCTGGCGGGCGATCAGCAGCGCCCTCCCGAACGGCGCCGGTACCGACGCCGTGCGCCGCATCGTCTACTTCGGTGCCCGGGGAATCGGTGGCCACATCATCGTCATCGCTCTCTACGCCCTCGGTGGGGTCGTCATCGCCGTCGTCGGTTCGTTGCGCCACCACAGCGGAGCGACCACCGATCGCTCGGGGGCGCCGGGGGCGATCGCCACGATGGATATCTGATGGCCGAAGACGCTGTCGCCCACGGACTCTTCAGGGGCCGAGCCGGGGCGCGCCCCGGTAGGACGGCAATGTCCGCAGGCGGAACCACCGGTTGCGGAGCCCCACCTGGCGGTTCGAGAACCAGCATGCCCAACCGGCGGTGAAGGACGGGATCCCAGGCCGCCGGTACCAGCGGCGCCGACGCTGCATCCGCCTGGCCATCCGCTCCATGCCCTGAGAATGGGTCCGGCGGTGAGACCGTTCGGCCAGATCGGGCCGGGCTCGTGCGGCCAGCGTCTCGACCTGCTCGCGGTGGTGACGGAAGAGCGAGTGGCGCTGGTCGTCGTCGAGGTGGAGCCGGGAGGTGACCCGCCACGCCGCCTCCGTCTCCAAGCTCCCCAGGGCGGCCCAGTCCCGGTCGCGTCGCAGCCGGTGCAGGGGAAGATGGTTCTGACGCCAGCACAAGGCGGCCGAGGCCTCGGGATCGAGCTCGCCCACGGGAAGAGGGGGACGATCGGAGGTGCAGGCCGGGGGTGAACGCAGGAAGAGCGACAGCGGGCAGGTCCAGGGGCGCACTGAGCGATTCGAGGGCGGCGCGGCGCACGGTACGCCCGTCGACCCCGGCCCGGGTGAGAAGGTCGACGGTGTCGGGGGCCGCTTGGTCGATGAGGACGACGGCCAGGTGTTCCACCCGCAGTGCTTCGCCACGGGATTGGGCCCATTGCCGGGCACCTTGCTGGGCCTGCTGGTTGACATGGGTCACGGCCCCTCCCGGCGTACCGTCGGCCGCGGTGACGAACGAACGCAGCGGGGACCCGCCCGTTGGAACGAGGGCGGCGGCCACCGGCCCGTCGCCCTCGGACAGGCCGATGAGCAGGTGAGCGGGTCCGCATGTGCACCCGAGTTGGCGGGCCAGGCCGAAGGCGGACCGGGACATGGCCGTGTACTGGGGATTGTCGGCGGGTCGGTCCANNCGGTCCATGGTGAGCTCCACGGTACGAGCCCTCGCCGGGGGGCATTGACAGCGGCCCTGTATCGGACTTACGATCCGATTTATCGGACAGTGTGTCCGATTCCCCCCCGGAGGCGTCGTCGGAATGAGCAAAGACATCGATTTCAGCGACATCAACCTGACCGACTCCAAGGCCTTCGTGCCCGGGGTGCCCCACGAGTGGTTCGCCTTCCTGCGCAAGAACGCCCCGGTGTGGTGGCACGAAGAGGCCGACGGCCCCGGGTTCTGGGCGGTGACGGACTACGAAGACTGCAACACCGTGAACCGTGACTACGGGCTCTTCTCCTCGCACGACAAGGGCTCGCTCGTCTTCGACATGGACGCGGAGCAGCTAGCCCAACAGCAGCTGCTGATGTTGAACATGGATCCGCCCATCCACACCCGNNACCGGCGACTGGTGAACAAGGGTTTTACGCCCCGGGTGGTCAATGAGCTCCACGAGCGCATCGACGCGGCGACCGACACCATCATCGACAATGTCATCGAACGAGGCTCCGCCGACTTCGTCACCGAGATCTCGGCCGAGCTCCCCCTTGTCGTGATCGCCGAGCTCCTCGGTGTCCCCCACGAGGATCGACACCGGATGTTCGATTGGTCGAACCAGATGATCGGGAGTGAGGACCCCGAATACCAGGCGGCCGACGACGTCGCCCAGGTTGCGTCCATGGAGCTCTACGCCTACGCCTCGAAGCTCTTCGCCGCCAAGCGGATCGATCCTCACGAGGACCTGATGAGCGTGCTCACCGGTGTGGAGATAGAAGGGGAACACCTCTCCGACCTCGAACTCGAGTTGTTCTTCCTCCTCCTGACTGTGGCCGGGAACGAAACGACACGGAATCTGATCTCAGGCGCCATGGTGGCCTTCTTCGACCATCCCGACCAGTGGGAGCTCTTGCGCAACGACCGGTCTCTTCTGCCGTCAGCGGTCGAGGAGATGTTGCGCTTTGTCACGCCAGTGATGAACTTCCGGCGCCAGTCGACGACCGAGACGCAGTTGAGTGGGCAGACCATCAAGGCCGACCAGAAAGTGGTCTTCTTCCATGTCTCGGCCAATCGGGACGAGACGGTGTTCGAGGANNCGAACACCTCCTCGACCGCGTGCCCGACATCCGCCTCGACGGCAACGTCGAGCGCCTACAATCGTCGTTCATCAACGGGGTGAAGCACATCCCGGTGGCCTTCGCTCCCGGTCGTCGCGTCAGCGCCTGAGATGGCCCGCCAGCAGTCCGAGGACCTGAAGGAGGTCATCAGGGACTTCCGTCGTGATCAGGTCATCGACGTGGCCCGGCGCCTCTTCGGTGAGCGTGGCACCACCGAGGTGTCGATGGACGAGATTGCCTCCGAGGCCGGCGTGGCCCGGTCCACGATCTACGTCTACTTCGCCAACCGCGACGAGCTGCTCCGGGCCTGCGTGACCCGCATGCACGATCAGCTGGTGACCACGATCACCGAGACATGGGATCTCGGGAACTCCCCCATCGACCGGTTGCGGATCCTCATACTCGGGATCTTCGAGCAACTCGACGACAATCCCGCCTTCCTGCGGCTGGCGCTGGCCACCTACGAGGCGATCTCAGCGAGCGACGCCGCCATTGGATCGGAGCTCTCCATGATCGGACTCGATGTGGCGGGGCGGATCAGAGAGCTCTTCGAGGAGGGCGTGGCCGGCGGTGCTTTCCGGCCCCTCGAGCCGGACCGGGCCGTCACCCTGATAGGGCAGCAGATCTACGGCGCCATGTCGGTGCGGGCCGCCGATCCCCTGCCCCGGCCCCGTGACGAGGCAGCCGCCGAAATCAGCGATTTCGTGGTGCGGGGCCTGGCCCGGTAGCCAACGGGTTCACAGGCCGGGCGTTGCGGCCGGCGCGTGTGGCGTCAACGCACCGGTTCGGAGGCCACCCCGAAGCGCTCCTGGTAGGGAAGGGATCGTTGGCGTAAGGCGTCGGCGTCGAGCCCGGTGTCGGCGAAGCGGTATCGGTTGCCACCCCCGTCACCGGGGTTGCCGGCCAGGAAGATCCGCATGCGCTCCTCGGCCACGGCGCTGAGTTCGCGTCCGAGCGCCCCGTAGAGCTTTCCGATGGTGGCCATGGGGTCGGCGCGGAATTCGGAGTACTGGACATCGACGACCTGGCCGGCGGGAAAGGTGTTGCGATCGCGGGCCGTGGTACCCCGGTCCAGCCCCAGGAAGATGTCGTCGACGTAGCCCGCCGCCACCTCGGGGATGGNNATGGACGAGTCGTCGCTGGCCAACCGGCGCAGGTGGGCGCCCAGCGCGCTCACGGAGGCGATGACCTTGAGAGGGTCGCGGTGGGTCTGCACGACGATGGCGTCGGGGTACTCGGCCGCCAGGGCGTCCAGGTGCCAGAGATGAGCGGGTGACTTGAGGAGCCACTGCCGGGCCGGTTGGCGTGACTCCAGGTGTTGGAGGTAGCGGCGGTGCCACCGGTAGGCGGAGCCCATGTCCGCCTCGTGGAGGAGCCAGTGGTTGTAGGTCGGTAACCGGTACTGGAGCTGAAACATCATGCTGCGGAAGTCACCGGCCGTGATGCGGACGCATTCCTGGGCCAGACGCGCACCCATGGAGTGGAAGCTCGTGAACCCGGGCATGAGGGTTTCGACCATGTCCAGCGTGGCCTGCACCTCGGCGATGCGAGGATCGGTGTCGTAGGTGTCGGTCTCCGGCGGCGGGACGGGCATGTCCACCTCCCAGGTGAGAGGCGCACGCAGCGCCGGGTCCTGGGCCAGAAGGTCGAAGAGGATGGTGGTGCCCGTCCGTGGTTGACCGACGATGACGATCGGTCGCTCGATCGTGCCGGCAGCGACCTCGGGGTGGTCACGGCGCCAGGCGGTGATGGCCAGGCGGGTGGCCAGATAGTTCACCACCTCGGAGGCGGCGATCTCGACGCCGACCTCGTTGAGCCGGGCCTCGTTTTGAAACCCGTCGAGGAGGACGTCGAGACCCTCCTGCCAGCTGGGGTCGCCGAGGTCCTCCTCGGTGGTGCGGGCCCGGGCCTCGTCCACCAGCGCATGACGGTCGAAACGGCCGGTTGCCATCAGTCCCCCACATCGGTCAAGGCCAACACCCGGGTGGTGACCGCCGGTGCGGCCGGGTTGTCGAGCCAGCGGACGACGACGAAGCCGCGGTGGCGGCCACCGGTGTCGAGCCAGTTGTCGACATCGGGGTCGGCGGCGGCGATGACGATGCGCACCATGCCGTCTTTCGTTCGAACAGCCCGGGCGTTCGTGATCGAGCTCCGCCGGCGTCGGGGGTCGATGCATTCGTGCCAGATGTTCTCGATGGTGACGCTCCAGTAGCGGGTGTCGGGCGGCTCGATATCGATGACGAAGGCCTCGTCGGGTGCCAGGCGGAAGGTGCCGATCATGTAGAGGTTGTCGGGGGTGGTGTCGGCGGCACCGAGATCGGCGGCCAGGGCGGTGACCAGTTGGTTGGGCGCATCGAGGAGATCGGGCCTGATGGTGCGGTGCAGGGTGGCCAGCTTGGCCATCGTCCAGGCCATGCCGGTCAGCTGTTCGGCCAGCACGGCATCGCTGGGCGGGAGGGGCAGCCCCGGTGGATCGAGCGGTTCGATGGCCAGCTCGGCGGCGATCTCCTCGGCCCGATCGGCGATGTACTCGCGGACGACGATGGCGGAGGAGTCTTCGGGGATGGCCACCCACCGGTCGCCGGCCAGATCCAATGCGCTCGGCTCCTCAACGGCCAGGACGAAGGCGAAGGTACCGTCCTCGGCCACCTCGAGGTCGCCGTCCGAGACATAGGCGCCCATGCGCCGCGGGGTGAGGCNNGAGGCCGACGCCGGCCAGAACCTGGAAGCCGAGATAGGCGGTGGTGCCCCGGCGGCCACTCACCCGGTAGCGGTGGCGACCGTCGATCATGGCCAGAAAGTACTCGCCGTCGGGATTCGGGCCTCCGATGAGACGGGCCTCGGTGTTCATCGAGAAAAACCATGGAGCTTCCGGGTCGACGTCGAGCGACAGTTCGGAACACAGAGCGGTGACGCGGCCGAGGACGCGTAGGCCTTCGAGAAGCTCCATCTCGGTCTCGGCATCGGTTTCGATCGTCTGGGTCAGGTCGTCGAGCATCTGGCGGACGAATCTCCAACCGTCCAAGGCGAGCGTGGCGCCGTCGGCCACGGTCAAGGTGTGGCCTCTGAGGTGATCGGGAGCACGGTGGCGCCCCGCATGCGCTTCCGAGGGCCCCGAACGATCTGAGACATAGTCTCGTAGTGTATGACGCTTCAGCTACTCCGACGCAGGGCGCCACCCAGCCCAGCCATGGACCCGACCAGCTGAATGGACCAATTCCTCTTCGCCGTGGGGATCGTGGTGGCGCTGCTCACCGGCGCCAGCATTCTGTTCACGATGGTGCTCCCCCGCTCTCCTCGGGGCTTTGAGCGCGTATCGGTCATGATCAACCGCGTCGTGCGGATCACCTTCCTGGCGGGGACTCGTTTCGTCACGAGCTACGAATCCAAAGATGCCCTGTTGGCCCCGGTGGGACCGGTGGCGCTCGTGGCCCAGCTCCTCTTCTGGGCCGGGTCTTTCATCGTCGGGTTCAGCCTCATGTTGGAGGGGACGACGCATCACCTGGGTGACGCCTTCCTCCAGGCGACGGGGGCCATGTTCACGGTCGGGTCGGTCCACCTCGGAGGTCCTCAGAACACGGCCGTCGATATCGTCGCCGGCGCCGCCTGGGCGGTGGTCGTGGCCCTCCAGATCGCCTACCTCC
>PKWD01000313.1 GCA_003131945.1 Acidimicrobiaceae bacterium | reverse complement strand
ACGGTGTCGGCGAGCTTGTTGACGCCGGCTTCGAGGCCGCGGCGCGCCGCCTCGTCGAACTTCAGAATCTTGGACATCAGTACCTTTCCGACTACTTCTTCAGGACTTTGGCGAGGACGTCGCGGCCGGAGAGGATGAGAAGGTCCTCGCCGTCGATGGTGATCTCGGTGCCGCCGTACTTGGAGTACACGACGGTGTCACCGACCTTGACGTCGATGGGGATGAGCTCGCCCGAGGTCTCGGCGCGACGACCGGGACCGGCGGCGAGTACCTCGCCCTGCTGTGGCTTCTCTTTGGCGGTGTCGGGGATGACGAGCCCGGAGGCTGTGGTCTCCTCGGACTCACCGGGGCGGACGACGATCCGGTCCTCGAGGGGGTGGAGCTTCATGACTGGGGAGCCTCCTGTGGGCATTAGCACTCTAACCTTGCGAGTGCTAACGATAGCGGGCTCCGGACCCCGCGGCAACCGCGATCGGCCCAGTTCTCCGGAGGCTTCGGGGCCCGGTCAGGCCAGGAGTCGGAGCCGGAGGTTGGGATCGGCGGCGGTGTCGAGGGGGCTCGGGCCGAGATGCTCGAGCTGCCACCAGGCGGCGGCGGCGATCATCGAGGCGTTGTCGGTGCACATGGCCGGCGAGGGCAGGTAGACGGGGATGCCGAGCTCGTTACCGGCCGACCGCAGGGCGGCGCGCAAGGGCCCGTTGGCGGCGACCCCGCCGGCCAGGCACAGGCCTCGGGCACCGACGGCCTCGGCGGCGCGGACGGCTTTGGCCACCAGGACATCGACCACGGCCTGCTGGAACGAAGCGGCGACGTCCTCGTTGGAGGCCCCAGGGTTGGCCTCGACGGCACGGACCACGGCCGTCTTCAGGCCGGAGAAAGACAGGTCGAGACCGTCGGCCAACATGGCCCGGGGGAAGCGGAAGGCGTCGGGGTCGCCGGCGGCGGCGGCCCGTTCGACGGCGGGACCGCCGGGGTAGCCGAGGCCGAGGAACCGGGACACCTTGTCGAAGGCCTCCCCGGCGGCGTCGTCCAGGGTCTGGCCGAGGAGCCGGTAGCGGCCGGGGCCCTCCATGGAGACGATCAGGGAGTGGCCGCCCGAGACGAGGGCCACGACGAGGGGCCAGTCGAGGCCGCCCCGGTCATGGTGGGGGTGGTCGAGGAGGGTGGCGAAGAGATGGCCCTCGAGGTGGTTCACCGCCACGAAGGGGACATCCCAGGCCAGGGCCAGGGCCTTGGCCTCGCTCATGCCCACCAGCAGCGCCCCGATGAGGCCGGGGCCCGAGGTGGCGGCCACGGCGTCGAGACCGGGGCTCCGTGGAAGGAGCCCGGCCCCCTCGAGGGCGGCGGCCAGGACGGCCGGGAGCATCTCGAGATGGGCCCGGCCGGCGATCTCGGGGACGACCCCGCCGTAGGCGGCATGGAGGTCGATCTGTGACGACACCACGGTCGAGCGGACCTCACCGTTTGCCGACACGACGGCCGCCGCCGTTTCATCGCACGAGGTCTCGATGCCGAGGATCAGGCCCGTCCGGGTCATGAGGGAGCCCCGGTCATCGGATGGAACCGGTCACGAGATCGCCCCCAGGTGCGCTTCGATCGAAGCCAGCCGGTCGGCGTAGACAGCGGTGTCGATGTCACGGGCCCACATGATGATGGCGTCCTCGCCGGTCTCGGCGTAGTAGTTCTTGCGCACCCCGACGGGGGCGAAGCCGAAGCGGCGGTAGAGCGCCTGGGCCGGGGCGTTGCCCACCCGGACCTCGAGGGTCAGGTGGCGGACCCCCAGTGGGCGTGCGGCCCGGGCCATGTCGGCCAAAAGGACGGTACCGATGCCGCGGTGGTGCCAGCCGGGGTCGACGGTCAAGGTGGTGATGTGGCCGTCCTCCTCCACCATCATCAGGCCGGCGTAGCCCACGACGATGGGGCCGATGGTGCCCACCGTGTAACGCCTCGTCGACCCCTGGGCGAGCTCGGAGAGAAAGAGCGAGGCCGACCAGGGCTTCGGATAGGCCTCCTCCTCGATGCGGACGACGGACCGGAGGTGGCGGCGGCGGAAGGGGGCGACACGCACGGCACCGGCCACCTTCGGGCCGGGGGCGCCGTTGCCGCCGGGCCCGGGTCCGCCGATCTCTCCTCGGGCGCCGCTGTCACCGCCGGCCATTGTCACCCTCCGGCCGGGGCAGGCGCCCGGGGCATGCGCTGCTCCCAGTTGATCCGGGCGTCGGCCCGGCGCAGGTAGCGGGGCATGACGGACCGGCCGTCGTGAACCTGGCCGGCGAGACCGCGGGCCACGCAGAGCTCGGCCAGCGCCGTCACCGGTGGGGCGCAAAAGGCGGGACCGGCCAGGGTGCCGCCGTCCAGGGCGTCGAAGAGGGGGCGGTAGCGCAGGGCTCCGTCGCCGAGGAGGAGGAGGGGTTCCGACAGCGTTCCGAGATCGGCCACCAACGCCTCGGGCGTCCACACGGCGGGGGCCGCCGGGTCGGTCGCCACCTCGACGAGCCCACCCTGGCCGTCGAGCGCGACGGGCCGGAACCGGGTCGAGAAGACCTCGGCCCGCCGGGCGTCGACCACGGGGACCACGAGGCGGCTGTCGGCGACACCGGATCCGATGACGGCATGGGCGAGCACCTCGAGACTGGTGGCGGTGGCGACGGGCAGGTCGAGAGCGAAGGACAGGGCCTTCACGGTCCCCACCCCGACGCGCAGCCCGGTGAAGAGGCCCGGTCCGACGTCGACGGCGACCATGTCGAGATCGGCCAGGGCCACGCCGACGCGCCGGCAGAGGGCCTCGATGGCCGGCGCGATGGTCTCGGTGTGCCGTCGGCCGCGGGCCACGACGACAGAGCCGAGGGCTCCGCTCTCGTCGGCCAGGGCCACGGCGGCGGCGTCGGTGGCCGATTCGACGGCCAGAAGAAGCACGGCCCTACGCCCCGCCGTGGTCGGTCGGGAGCGTCCAGGGCCGCAGGGCGGCGACCAGGGTGGCGCGGCGCGCCGTCCATGTGCCGTCGAGTCGGAGGGTCAGGGTCCGCTCGGCGTCGGCCGGTTCGTCGTCGGCCGAGCCGGCCGCCAGTTGGCCGCCCGCCAGCGGACCGGCCGCCAGCGGGCCGGTGGAGAGGGCGATGGTGAGCACCTCGCGGCCGAAGAGTGATGCGGCTACATCTCCCCACTCGACCACGGCCACGGATTCGTCGTCGACCATCTCGCCGATACCGAGGTCGACGACGTCCTGGAGTCGGTCGAGGCGGTAGAGGTCGGCGTGGAGCAGGGTGCGGACCGGCCCGGGGCCGCAACGGTAGGCCCGGACGAGGGTGAAGGTGGGGCTCGTGACGGGATCGGTCACACCGAGGCCGCCGGCCAGACCCTGGGTGAACGTCGTCTTCCCGGTGCCCAGGTCACCGACGAGGAGGAGGAGGTCCCCGGGAGCGAGAGTGCCGGCCAGGGCGGCGGCGAGCTCACGGGTAGCGGTCGGTGAAGCGGTGCGCGCCAGGATCGGCGCCCCGGTCATGGTGTCCCTGTCACGGGTGTCTGTGTCACGGGTGTCTGTGTCACGGGGTCTGTGTCACGGGGTCTCGCCGGCGAGAAGACGCTTGGCCCGGACCAGATCGGCCCGCATCCCGGCGACAACCTCGGCCCCCCCGCGCAGGGCGGCGGCGGGGTGGTAGGTGGGCACGAGATGGCCGCCGCGAAAGGGGTAGGAGCGGCCGCGCAGACGGGTGATGCCCTCGGTGGTGTCGAGCAGGAGGCGGGTGGAGAAGTTGCCGAGGGTCACGACGACGGTGGGATCGATGAGCTCGAGTTGGCCTTCGAGATAGGGGCGACACGAGGCGATCTCGGCCGGGAGCGGATCACGGTTGCCCGGTGGCCGGCACTTCACGACGTTGGCGATGTAGAAGCGCGAGCGGTCGAGTCCGATCTCTTGGAGGACGAGTTTGTCGAGAAGCTTCCCCGACCGACCGACGAAGGGCTCGCCGGCCAGGTCCTCGTCGCGGCCGGGCCCTTCCCCGATGAACATGAGATCGGCGGTCGGGTGGCCGACACCGAAGACGACCTGGGTACGGGTCTCGGCCAGGGCGCAGCGGGTACACACCGAGGCCTCGGTGCGGAGCTCGGCCAGGGTACCCACGGCGGGGTCAGGAGATCTTGGCCGTGAACTCGTC
>PKWD01000088.1 GCA_003131945.1 Acidimicrobiaceae bacterium | reverse complement strand
CTGAACCGGCTTGGGCTCATTGCGGGCATCGTTGAGCTGGTAGTACCGGCCCTTGAAGGTCGTCGTCTCCTGCGTGAGGAGCCCGACGATCACCTCGCAGGCCTCCTCGAAGCGGTCGCTGCGCTGGCCCGGCGTGCCCAGTTCGATCCCGTAGGCCCCCGACTCCTCCTCGTTCCACCCGGCCCCGATGCCTAGCTCCAGCCGGCCCCCGGACACGATGTCGAGGGTGGTCGCCATGTTGGCCAGGATCGCCGGGTGGCGATAGTGGATGCCGGTCACCAGAGTTCCCATGCGCAGGCGGGTCGTGGCCTGGGCCAGCGCCGTCAGGGTGATCCAGCCCTCCATGCAAGGGCCGGTGCTGTCGGAAAAGATCGGATAGAAGTGGTCGAAGGTCCAACCGGACTCGAACACGTCGATCTCGTCGGCGGCACGCCAGACATCGAGGATGGCGTCCCAGGTCGTGTGCTGCGGTGCGGTCTTGAAGGCGTAGCGCATACCCGAAACTTACGCCCAAGGCGCCCCGTCGGCGTGTCTCATGCAGATCCCCGACGGGAGCAATTGTAGCGTCGGGACTGATGGCCGAACCTGGGGCGGGACGACGGCGACGACTGGCCGAGGAGCTCGAGGAGAGCGGGCTGCGTCCGGACGGAACCGGGGCCGTGCGGGACATGCTGATGGAGGAGATCGAGCAGAGCAGCGGCACCATCCTCGAGCCGACGTCGGAGCCGGCCATCTGGGCGTCGGGGACCCAGCTCGATATCACCCGCACGGCGCTCGGTCAGCAGCCTCTCCCGGCCGCCCGCCGCTTTGCCGATGGACTCTCGAGCTGGCTCCTGCGGCGTACTGACGAGATGAACGAGTTGATCGTGTTCGACCGACCGGCCGGTTCGGAGCGGGACCTCGTGGTGCTGGCCGGAGTGCTCGGGGCGACGATCGTTCAGCGACATCCGGTCGGATGGGTCCGGGTTGTCGGACGTTTTGGCGTTCTTCGCTGGGAAGGTTTGCGGTGGCACCACGAGCCCCCGGTGAGCAGTTGGATCGACGCTCTCACCGCCAGCCCGTCGCCCGGCGATCCCCGGGTGCTCGAGGCCATGATGGAGTTCGCCGTCCACGACCTCGGATCACTCGGCATCGGCGCGTTGCTCATCTATCGACCCGATGCCGAGCCCGGGCCCCCGGTCGAGCAGCGGCTTCCCACCCCGCCGACCCTGTGGATTCGCCGGGCCTCGCACCTGGCCCCGCTTCGCCACGCCCTGGCCCAGGTCGACGGGGCCGCCATCTTCGACGCCGGCGGGCTGTTGCGCCAGCTCGGGGTGCGGCTGGTGCCGAGCAATGCGTCGGAAGAGACGGTCGAGGCGCTCGGAGGCTCCCGGCACACGTCGGGCCGCCGGTACAGCTACGACGATCCGCTGGCCACCGTGATCGCCGTGAGCGAGGACGGTCCGGTCTCGGTTCTCCGTAACGGTGCCGTCCTCGCCCGTTCACCGGGCGGCGACTGAGCGCCGGCGACTGATCAAATCAGTGCAACAGGGTGGGGGGCAGCTCTCCCTTGGCGATGGCGTCGGCCCGGGCGTGCAGGAGGGGGGCGAACCGCTCGGAGCCAGGACCGAGGATGTAGCGGCCGGCGTCGAGGTCCTCCAGGACCTGGGCCCCGAGCCAGTCGAGGTCGACAACCTCGGCCGGGAGACCGGCCGCTTCGAGCTGGGCCTTGAACTCGGGAAAAGTCGTCCCCGGGGCGGGGGGACGGGGTTTCACCCGTTCGAGTTCGGCCGGGCGGTTGCGGGCCGCCGTCCACAGGCCGGTGTCGAGGAGGCCACCGCCGGGATAGAAGACGTGGGCGTTCACCGGTGCCCTGACAGTGCGGAGCTGGTGGGCCACGGCTTCGATGAAACAGCTGACGGCCGCCTTCGACGAGGCGTAGACACTGGCATAGGGCACGGGGGCCACGCCGCCGTCGCCGGACGAGGTGGCGATGATGTCGGCGGCGGCATTGGCCTCGAGCATCCTCGGTAAGAAGGTGAGAACGGTGGAGGCCACGCCGAAGACGTTCACCGAGAAGCACCAGCGCCAGTCGTTGATCTCCTGCTCCCACGGAAGCCCTCCGCCCCCGGAGGTGACGCCGGCGTTGGCGAAGAGGAGATCGCAGCGGCCTTCGGCGCCATAGACGTCGTCGGCCAGGGCGGCGATGGAGTCGGGGTCAGACACGTCGGTGCACACACCGCGCACGGCGCCGAGCGAGGCCAGCTCGTCGACGACGGGGGCGAGGGCAGGAGCTTCCACATCGGCCACGACGACACGGGCGCCCCTGGAGAGCAGGGCGTGCACGAGCCCCCGACCGATGCCGCCGGCGCCGCCGGTGACGACGGCGATCTTCCCCTCGTACTCCATGGCGAAACCGTTCCTCAGTCTTCGCCGGTGGGAGAGAGGTCGTCGTAGCGCTGGTGGATGAAGGGTATGACCCATTCGGCCGGCACCGTTGAGTGGATGCGGCCTCGTTGGATGGCGTTGCGCTCGCCCAGAGTCACAGCCACGAGGGAGCGGACGGGGAGATCGGCCACGGGATCGAACTTCGAGTCGCGCAGCACCAGATCACCGTCGCAGGCCTTCACCCACCGGACCGTCTCCTCCCGGGTGCAGTAGATAAGGCTGGGGTCGTTGTCGAGGCCCTTGCCGTCGGGGGCGGGCAGCGCCTTGAAGTAGAAGTCGGTCCGTGTCTCGACGGCCGGAATCTCGAGCGTCTCGGTCACACGACCGGTGAACTCGGCGAAGGTGACACCCATCCTGGTCATCGTGCCGTGCACCGAGTCACCGTCGACATCGACGGTGACCTGACCGATCTTCTTGGGCTCGCCGAACGTCTCGCGGCCGCCGATGACCGACTGCTCGGTGCTCATGGGCATGACCAGGCAGTAGTAGCCGAGGGTGCCTTCGTGGGTGCACTGGACCGAGAAGCTCCCGGCGCCGAAGGTGGGGAGGCCGGGGATGTCGACGGTGGCGAAGGTGGCCTTGGCCAGTGGCCTCGTCGACGGCTCGAGGGGCCGGGGCAGGACCGAGGCCAGGGCGTCGGGGTCCGTCTCGAACATGGCCATCAGAACGGTCGACCAGGCGCCCACCGAGGTCTTCTCGACCTCTCGGCTGCGCACCTGCTCGGGTGTCCTTGCTGCATAGCGGACGGTCACGCGTGCCCCCTTTCGCGAACGCCGCCGTGAGCGGGTCGGCCGACATGCATCGTCGCAGCGCCTGATCCCAGGGTCAACTGCCCGTGGCTATCGTGATTCGGGGAGGAAGATGCATGAGCGACTATCCCGTGATGATCGCCGAGGTCGACCGGATCGAGCCGGTCCCCAGGCGGATCCGCGCTTTCCTCGGTGGTGTCGCTGTTGTCGACACCACCGAGGCCCTCTACGTCTGGGAGTGGCCCTTCTACCCCCAGTACTACATTCCCCTGGTTGACGTGCGGGCTCAGGCCCTGGTCGATGAGCAGCACACCCAGCACACACACCGGGGACCGGTGCAGGTCCACTCGCTGCAGGCCGGCGGGGTCGTGCGTCCCCAGGCGGCCAGGTTACTGACGGACTCGTCATTGGCGTCCTTGTCGGGCACGGTCCGCTTCGAGTGGGCCGCTCTCGACAGCTGGTTCGAGGAGGACGAACAGGTCTTTGTCCATCCCCGCAATCCGTACGTCCGGGTCGATGCTCTGCGCTCGACGCGCACGGTCCGCGTGGAGTTGGAAGGGGCGGTCCTGGCCGAGTCCCGCTCGCCGGTCATGGTGTTCGAGACGGGCTTGCCCACCCGCTATTACATGGCCCCGACCGAGGTCAACTTCGAGTATCTGGTGCCGACGGCCACGGTCACCGAATGTCCTTACAAGGGGGTCACCAGTGCCTATTGGTCTGTGAGGGTGGACGACTCGCTGCACGATGACCTGGTCTGGTCCTACGACTTCCCGACCCGGCAGCTCCTACCGATAGCGGGCCTGGTGGCCTTCTACAACGAGAAGGTCGACACCTTTGTGGACGGGGTGGCATTGGAGCGGCCGCAGACCCATTTCTTCAAGTAGATCTTTCTTCGCTGTGGCCCGGGGCCGCTGCTCTCGACCGCCAGTACGGCTCCGACGGCGATGACCGGACCGTCGGTGGCCCTGCTCCTGGTGGCCCTGGCGTTCGCCGCCGGTGACTGGCTGGCGCGCCTGCGCCACGATGCCCGACTCGAATACGTCTGCAAACCGGCGACCCTTCTCGCTCTCATCGGCGTGGCGCTCACGCTCACCCCGGCGCCCGACATGGGAGCGAGACGCTGGTGGTTCGTCGCCGCCTTGGGGTTCTCACTGGTGGGGGACATCCTCCTCATGCTTCGCACCGAGTTCTTCGTGGCCGGGCTGGCCGCCTTCCTGGTGGGGCATCTGTGTTACCTGGGAGGGTTCTGGGTGCGAGGTCCCACCGGGCGTGCGCTCACCATCTCGGCCGTCGTGGTGGTGACGGTGGTGGCGCCGTTCGGAGCCCGGATCCTGAAGGCGCTGCGAGGGCGACGGCAGCTGGTCGGCCCGGTGGCTCTGTACATGCTCGTCATCTCGGCCATGCTCGCCACGGCGTTGGCCACCGGGAACGTGTCGGCCGGCGCCGGCGCCGCCCTCTTCGTCTCCTCCGACACGATGATCGCCTGGAACCGCTTTGTCCGACCGTTCCCGATGGCCGACGTCGGGATCATGGTGGCCTACCACCTGGGTCAGGCGGCGCTCGTTCTCTCGCTGCTGCACTGACTCCGGCCGAGAGGTCCGGCGAGCTCGGTCAGGTGGGCGACTGTGCCGGGACGGAAAGCAGACCCTGGGCCAGGAAGGACATGGTCGTCTCGAGGAAGGATTCGTCGACGACGTCGGCGTCCAGAGCCCGCATGATGCCGATGCCGCGGAAGAGGGCCACGATGATCCGGGCGACGTGATCAGGGTGCTCTAACGGTTCGCTCCCTCGTCTCGTACGTTCGGCTCCCATGAGCTCGGCCACCTTCTCGATCGTGGCTGACTCGAACTCGGCCAGCTTCTCCCGGGCCCCCGGGTTCCTCATGGCGTAGAGGGCGAACTCCTGATTCAGGATGTCCCAGTTGGCCCCGAGGTCACGGATCTCCTCCCGGATGAGGTTGACGAAGTCCGGCAGGCGGGCTTCAGGCAGGACATCCGAGGCGTTGAGGGTGGCATAAAGGGCGTCCATCTCGCGCTGCTGATTCGCTTCCAGCAGGGCCAGGAAGAGGTCCTCTTTGTTCTTGAAGTTCGAGTACACCGCCCCCTTGGTGAAGCCGGCGGCGGCGGCCACCTCGTCGAGCGAAGCGCCGTGGAAGCCGCGCTCGGCGAAGACCCGGGCGGCGGCCTGGAGCAGGTACTCCCTCGTCTGCTGACGCCTGCGTTCCGGGGTGAGGGGTTCGAATGTCATAAGAGGTTGCCTTACCCGTAAGTATAGTAGATACTCAACGGTATGACGGATGTCAAACAGTATGAACACCGCCTGGATGGTCGGTCGTCGCCTGGTTTCAGCCCAGCACAGACGGCCATTGTGACCACGGGCCTGGTCCGGCGCTTCGGGTCGGTGGCCGCCGTCGACGGGATCGATCTCACCGTGCCCCGGGGCGAGATCTACGGGTTCCTCGGTCCCAACGGGGCGGGAAAATCGACACTCCTGCGGATGCTGTGCACCTTGCTCCGACCGAGCGAGGGACGGGCCGTGGTGGCCGGCCACGACGTCGTCGATGAACCCCAGGAGGTGCGGTTCCGTATCGGCGCCGCCCTGCAGGCGGCGGCGCTCGATGATCGCCAGAGCGGGCGGGAGCTGCTCACCCTCCAGGGCCGGCTCTACGGACTGAGGACGTCGGAGATCCGGACCCGACTGGCCGAGGTGCTCGACCTCGTCGACATCGGCCTGGCCATAGACCGCCGCATCGGCACCTATTCAGGTGGCATGAAGAGACGTCTCGACCTCGCCGCCTCCCTGATGCACAACCCGGAGATTCTCTTCCTCGACGAACCGACCACCGGATTGGACCCGACCAGCCGCCAGAGTGTGTGGTCAGAGGTCCGTCGACTCAACTCGGCACTGGGCATGACGATCTTCCTCACCACCCAGTACTTGGAGGAGGCCGACGAGTTGGCCGACCGGGTGGGCATCATCTCGGAGGGTCGCCTGGTGGCCGAGGGATCTCCCGATGCGCTGAAACGCTCCATCGGCCAGGACGTGGTCGTGGTGGAGGCCGAAGGCGACGATCCCTCCGCCCCTGACACGCTCCGTCAGCTGGACGCGGTGGATGAGGTCTCGACGGACGGTCGCACGATCACGATCGGCACGTCCGACGGTTCCTCGGCCATCAACGCGGTGGCCATAGCGCTGAGCAGGACCAAGCTCGTGGTGAAGAGCATCACGGTACGGACACCGACCCTTGACGACGTGTTCAGGGAGCTGACCGGTTCGCACATAGAGCCGTCCGAGACGAACCGGTGATGATGGTCGGGAGCGAACCGATCAGGGCCCGGGAAAGCGGATTCCTGCGCGACGTCCGCTCCGTCGCCGGACGCGCTCTGCGCCAGATCCCACGTGAGCCGGCGTCGGTGCTGCCGGCCGTCGTCGTGCCCGCCTTCTTCTACACGGTGAATCTGGGGGCCCTGGAGAACCTGGCCCGGGGCACAGGCGGGTTCAGTTACAAGGCCTTTCTCATTCCCATGGCCATCGCCTTCGCCGTCACGGGGATGTCCCGGGCCCCCACCCTGGTGACCGACATCCAAGGTGGGTACTTCGACCGCCTGTGTATGACACCCATCCGCCGCACGGCGCTGCTTCTGGGCCTGATGGCGGCCGACGTGGTCGTGATCGTGGCCCTGTGTCTCCCGGTCCTCGCCATCGGCTTCGCCGTGGGAGTGCATTTCGCCACCGGTGCGCCCGGTGTCCTCGTCTTCATCGGCTTCTCGGCCCTGTGGGGGCTCGTGTTCACCGGCCTTCCCTATGCCGTGGCGCTCAAGACCGGCAGTCCGGCGGCGGTCAGTGCCACCTTCGTCGTCTTCTTCCCCCTGTTCTTCCTGAGCGATGCGGTCGTGCCGAAGCAGGCGCTCACCGGTTGGTTCGCGGCCATCGCCACCTACAACCCGGTCACCTATGTCCTGGCCGCCCTGCGGTCTCTCATCACGTCGGGTTGGCGCGTGGGAACCCTGGCCGAGGGCCTGGCGGCCATGGCCGGCATCGGATTTGTCAGCATGTCCCTGGCATTGATGGCTCTGCGAGGACGAATCAAACACGCGGCGTAATCGTGGTGGAGGTTTGGCGAGGGGACAATTCGGGCAGAATTCCAGGTGAAGGAGTACGCGCGCCCTGAGCGTGTGCGTCGTGAGGGCGGGAGTCCAAATCGTCACGACGTGGAATGAAGAAAATGTTGGCCGTGGTGGTGGGGACCCTCGTCCCCCTGATCGGCGCCCCCGGCGTCGTGAGTGGCTCCGCTTCCGCCTTGCCACCGAACACGACGCCGTAGTTGGGGCCACTCGAATCGATCCCCGTACCGACCGTCACAATGAGTTTTCGGCCCCCATGCAAGTCAAACGCCTGAGTTTCGTGGAAGAGTGAGCAGTGATGAGCAACAACACTTTGGACCGTGACAACGCGGCACTCCAGCTACGCGATCAGGGCAGGCCCTTTATGGGCATCGCCCAGCAACTCAAACTCGACAGCGCCGGAGCCGCCTACGCCTCGTTCAACCGGGCCCTGAGGCTGCGACCCAAAGCGGAGCAGGAGCGGTTGCGCAACCGCGAGATGGAGCGGCTCGACGCACTGGCGTCAAAGCTCCGTGGCCGTGACGACCTCAGCGCCGAGGAGATAGTCCGTCGCCTGCGCGGCGTGAAGCACCAACGCAAGACCCTCTTCGTAAGCTGATTCGCCCGTCTCTGGCGCATTTGTCTCAACACGCAGAGTAGGGGTGCCTGCCTGCAACGGCGCCGGGGGCGCGATGGCGACGTCGAGGTGTTTGGAGCGGCGCTCCCACGGGGTACGGTCCCAATAGGGCCAGAACATCATTTCGCGCCGACGGATCCGCACAGGAATACCGCGGCCTGCTCGCCCGGAGTGAGGGAAAGAGACCTATGCGTCGTTACTCCGCAAAGCTGATCACCGTCCCCCTGCTCGTGGCTCTCGTGGTAGCCGCCACGGCGGGTGTCAGTGCGGCAAAGGGACAA
>PKWD01000369.1 GCA_003131945.1 Acidimicrobiaceae bacterium | reverse complement strand
AACCCCCTCATCAACGAGGTGGTCATCCCGCTGTCGCAGAAGGACTTCTGGAACCACGAAGCGCCGCAATCCGACGTCCAGTTCGCCCAGTACGTGAGCAATCCGGAGCTGGCCCGGTTGCTGCCGGTGCTGTACCCGGGGGTGTTCCCGAAACTGGCCGCCTACAACGCGGCCAGCACCCCGAGCCGGGCCGACCTCACGGCCATCCTCATGACGGGTATCCCCTCCGGCGTCGTCCCCGGCTTCCAGAACTTCACCGGGACGGTGCAGGCCGACATGCTGCGGCTCAATTTGGCCATCCCGCCGGCCACGGCGTCGTCGACACTGCCGAGCAACCTCGGACTCCTCGGCGGGGACGTCGCCGGCNNGCATCCTCGGCGGGGATCTGGCGGGCTTCCCGAACGGCCGGCGCGTCTTCGACGACGTGGTGACCATCGAGATCCAGGCCATAGCCGGGGCGACCCTCGGTCTCGTCGACCCCTCGTTCACCCCCGACAAGGCGGCCGGCGCCGTCAACCAGGGGCTCACGAGCAGCGGCACCGACCTAACGGCCATAGGCACCGAGAACTACCTCCCGTCTTTCCCGTACCTCGGCGTACCGCACAGCGGGTACTTCACCCCGGCGAGCTAGTCGATGCACATCGACACGGCGGTGCCTCCGATGGCCGACGCACCGCTCGGCCACACGTCACCGGCGTTTCCCGGTGCTCGGCCCGGTCCCGCACCCGGGGAACGGACCGGGCCGAGCACGGGGGCCTCGGTGATGCTCGACATCGGAGGCGACACCGGCGCACTGGTCGTCTACACGTCGGAGCGACTCCTCGGCCAAGAGATCGAGACGAGGACCCACGGTGGCATCTGGGCGGGCGTGCATACGGCGGTGCGCGCTCGCCATGTCGGCGACACCGTGCTCTACGCCGGTGTCTTCGGGTCGCTCGCCGCCGGCCTCTACGACCTGCGCGTCCGACACGCGCCCGGTCCCTCCCCCTCCATGGCCATGAAGCAGACCGTGGCGGTGACACCGGGAGCGGTGGCCGAGACCAGATTGGCCGACCCCACCACCTCCTGACAGCGCCGGCTTGTCGCCACCCGGACAACGGCGGAGACTGTCCGGTGACAAGGGGGGCGACCATGGCGGTGGTGGACGTGAACGGGATCGATATCGCCTACCAGGTCCACGGGGAGGGGGAGCCAATCGTCCTCGTGTGCGGCACGGGACAACGGGCCGACTCGTGGTCGTTCCTGGGCATGATTAGCGAGCCCGTGGCGCAGGGCTACCAGGTCATCACGTTCGACAACCGGGGGATGGCGCCTTCGGGTTGTCCGCTGGGCCCGTACACGGTCGAGATGATGGCGCAGGACACGGTCGGCCTGATCGAGCATCTCGGTCTGTCGGGGGTGAGGATGGCGGGAATCTCGCTGGGCGGCTTCATCACGTTCCAGGTGGCGCGCAGCCGTCCCGATCTTGTGCGCGCCGCGGTGTGCATCGCCGGTCTGGTGGGCGGGTCGCGCTATGTGCAGATGCTCACCGACGCACGGGTGGAGTCGCTGCGCGAGGGCCGCCACATGCCGGCCGCCCTCGACTCGCTGCTCTCGCTGCCGGGGACGTTCGCGCCGGCCACGCTGCAGAACGACGCCGTGGTCGAAGCCATGACCACGATGATGGCGTCGATGTCGGGCGAATGGTCGGGGCCGGGGCGCCGGGGCCAGTACGAGGCCGACACCGAGTGGATCCGCCACAGCCCGCAGTGGCAGGAGGAGGCTTTGGCCGAGACCACGGTTCCGGTCCTCGTCGTGGCGCACGAGTTCGACCTGTTCTTTCCGCCGGCGCTGCTGGCGTGGGGGGCCGAGCGCCTGGCGGCGGGTCAGTTCCGCGAGATCAGCGGTTGCGGTCACTCGGGCGTGGAGGACATTGGCGCCCACGTGGAGGCGGCCATGAAATTCTTCGCCGCCGTGTAGATGTCGAGAAAGGCCCCACCCGGCGTCGCCGGGCTGATCCTCGCCCCCGGGGCGAGCGCCGGTCGTGAGCAGCCGTCTCTGGTCGCCATCGATAGCGCCCTTCGTGCGGTCGGCGTGAGGGTCGAACGCATCGACTTCCCGTACCACCTCGCCGGGCGACGGGCTCCCGATCGGGCGCCGGTTCTCATCGCCACCGTGGTCGATGCCGCCGCCGCCCTCGCCACCGAGCTCGGTGTGCCGGGAACGCGCATCGCCCTCGGCGGTCGCTCCATGGGCGGACGGATGTGCTCGATGGCCGTGGCCGAAGGACTGCCCGCCGCCGCCCTCGTGCTCATCAGCTACCCACTGCACCCGCCGGGCAAGCCCGATCGCCCGCGCACGGAGCACCTTGGCTCTCTCGGTGTCCCGTGCCTCTTCGTGTCGGGCACTCGCGACGCCTTCGGCACGCCGCCGGAGCTCGAAGCGGCCACGAGGGCCATCCCGGGAAAGGTCACCCACGTCTGGATCGAAGGGGGGGATCACGGTCTGAGGGGGAAAGACGAGCAGGTGACGGGGGCCGTGCAGTCATGGCTGTCCGGCCTCTAGCCTCGTTTTCCCATTTGACGGCATCTTTTTCTCATGCAGAGTGACGTCACGACGCCTGGTGGTTTGATTGGCGCCTAAAGGGACATAATTCAGGTTGGATCCGTCTAGGGTCCGCCCTCCATGGACAGAACCGACCAGCCAGCTCCGGGCCGTCGCCGCCTCACCGTTCTCATGATCGGTCTCCCGCTGGCCGCCGTGGCTGCCTTCGCGGTGGCGGCTTTCGACCCCTCAGGTGCGGCCTTCGCCGGTACGGTGACGGTGGAGCCCGGGCAGAGCCTCTCCCAGGTGGCGGCCGAAGAGGGCACGTCGGTCTCCGCTCTGGCGGCGGCCAATGGGATCACCAACCCCAACCTGGTCGACGCCGGTGCGGTGTTGCAGGTGCCGGGACCGGGCCCCTCGGCCCCACCGCCGGCGGCGCCCCCACCCGCCGCCGCCTCCACCACGGTCACGGTGCAACCCGGTGAGACGGTGAGCGGTCTGGCCTTCCACTACGGCACCACACCGGGGGCGCTGGCCGCCGCCAACGGGATCAGCAACCCCGATCTGATCGTGGCCGGTTCGGTGTTGCACGTGCCGGGACCCGGCGCCCCGACAGCGCCGGCCGCCGCCGCTCCGGCCTTTACCACGGTGGAGGTCCAACCCGGTGAGACATTGAGCGGTCTGGCCGCCCACTACGGCGTCACCACGGCGGCGCTGGCCGCCGCCAACGGGATCACCGACCCCGACCGGATCAACGCCGGCACGGTGCTGCAGCTGCCGGCCGCGGGCGCCGCACCGGGGACCACCTCCGCCGTCACGACGGTGGGCACCATCACGGTGCATGGGGGCGACACACTCACCTCTCTGGCCGCCCACTACGGCACCACGCCGGCGGCGCTGGCCGCCGCCAACAGGATCACCAACTCCAACCTCGTCTTCGCCGGCATGCGACTGACGCTTCCCGCCGCCGCTGTCGCCGTGGCCGGCTCGGCGGCGCCCGGACCGGTCGCCACCGGCGCCTACCCGACCGCCCTGCTCGCCTTCCCGAGCCGCATGGCCCTGCAACCGGACTTCGTGCACGCCGCCGCCGTGTCGGGCGTCCCCGTCTCGTTGCTCGAAGCGCTGTGCTGGTGGGAGTCGGGCTGGCAAACCACCGCCGTGTCACCCACCGGAGCACTCGGGGTGTGCCAGATCCTGCCTTCCACCGCGTCCTTCGTGAGCAGCTCGATCCTGCAGGTGTCGCCCCTCGACCCGAGGGTGGCGGCCGACAACATCGATCTGTGCGCCTTCTACATGCGCTACCTGCTCAACAGCACCGGGGGTAACGCCGACCAGGCTCTGGCCGGCTACTCCCAGGGCCTGGCGTCGATCGCCCAGCACGGTGTGCTCCCGGCCACACAGACGTATGTCACCGGGATCCTCGCCTACGCGGCCATCTTCGCCGGCCGCGGCTGACGGCCGGCCCCGCTCGTCGGCACAGAGCGCGTCGGCACCGGCTCGGCCGCCGCTCCTTGTGAGTGGAGCCGAGGTCAGCCGATCTTCAAGAGGTCGATGACAAAGACGAGCGTCGAGTTGGCCGGGATGCCCGACTGCGACTGGGACATGTAGGCGAGAGCCGGGGGGATGATCAGCTCGCGCCGACCACCCACCTTCATTCCCCCGACGCCCTCGTTCCAGCCCTTGATGATCCCGGTCTGACCCAAGGTGAACGAGAAGGACATGCTCGTCCAAGACGACTGGACCTGCGTGTCGGTGGCGTAAAGGTCCAACACGTACTGCACCGTCACCTTGTCGCCCTTCTTGGCCGTGGCGCCGGTGCCCGTGATGAGATCGCTCGACTCGAGGACGGTCGGCGGCGCTCCTGTGGGGACGGTGATGGCAGGCGGCGCCGTGCCGAAGGTCCCGGTCCCGGTGGGCATCGAGACGGGGGCGATCGTCGAGGTCGACGGCGAGGTCGTCGTCGAGCTCCCGGTCGCTGTCGGCGTCGAACTGCCGCAGGCCGTCGCCGCCACCGCCATGCCTGCCGTCAGTACGAGTGCGGCGGTCCGTGTCCAGCGCATGTCCGGAGTCCTTTCCTGGTGATGGCCCGCCAAGCTACCCGGTAGCCGGCCTCCGGCGGTGCCACCGGCCGACCAGGACCCCGCCCCCTCCGGCGTGGGATTCGGCCCGCCGTCAGGGCGGTGTCAGGAAACGTGCGTAGTTGTCGAGGTCTCGCCGCATCTCGTCGTCGGTTCCGCTCGGAACACGCAGGACCACCTCGGTGACACCGAGAGAGGCGTAGTGCTCGAGCTTGCCCTCGGTGGGCACGGTTCCGAAGGGGACGACGTGGAGTGTGCGGGGGTCGCGGCCGGCGCCCTCGAAGGCCCGCCTGAGCTCCGGCAGAGAGGCAGCCAACCCGGCCCCTCCGATGGGCATCCATCCGTCGGCGTACTCGGCCACGGCGGCGAAGAGCATGGGCCCGGCGCCGCCGCCGATGAGCGTCCGCACCCGGGGCCGCTGCACCGGTTTGGGCCACGAGTAGGACGGGCGCAGCGTGACCCACGTTCCCTCGAACGAGGCCTCGTCGTGTTCCCACAGAGCCTGCATGCACAAGACGTTCTCCCGGGCCCTGGCCCGCCGGGCCGAGAAGTCCACTCCGTGGTCGGCCGCCTCCTGGGCGTTCCAGCCGTAGCCCATGCCCAAGACGAATCGACCTCCCGACATGTGGTCGATGGTGGCGATCTGCTTGGCCATGACGATGGGATCGTGCTGGGCCACGAGAGCGATCCCGGTGCCGAGGAGGATCCTCTCGGTGAGCGCCGCCGCCGCCGCCAACGCCACGAACGGATCGAGGCTGCGCCCGTAGTCCTCGATGTGGACGCCGTCGACGAGGGCGGGCGGAGCGCTCCCGACGGGGAGATGGGTGTGCTCCGGGAGATAGAACGAGTAGTAGCCGCGCTCCTCGGCGGCGACGGCGAAGGCACCGGGGGCCATGGCCCGGTCGGTCAGGAAAGCAGTGACGCCGATGTGCATGCGACTCCCCCGCCGACGGCCTCGGTGTATCCGGAACCCGGTCGTCCGGGACCGGGTGCTTTCCCGGGACTCAGTGTTGCCCGGACTCAGTGTTGCCCGGACTCAGTGGCGCCGGGACTCGGTGGGCGGGCCCGACCACAGCGACGGGCTGTCACTGGCCGGGAACGACTCCTCGCCGATCTCGTCGATCAACGCGTCATCGGGATCGGCGGAGACGGAGTCCTGGTCGTCACCGGGCGGGGACGGCGAGCGGTCGGATTCTTGGCCGGAGGTATCCGGGCTCTGTGTCACGGCTCCGACCTTACCGCTCGACTCCTCCTGGTGACTCCCCCGAGCTCACGCCACCGGGGGCAGGTCACGACATGGTCGTTGACCAGCCCCGCGGCCTGCATGGTGGCGTAACAGGTGGTGGGGCCCAGGAAGCGGAAGCCGAGATGGCGCAACCGCAGGCTCATGGCCTTCGAGACATCAGTGGACGCCGGCAGGTCGGTGAGCGTGGACCACGAATTCTGCACCGTCACGTCGTCGACGAACGACCAGAGAATCTCGGTCAGGGTGTCGCCCGCCTCGTGCAGGGCTTCGATCACACGAGCATTCGACACCGTGGACTGGATCTTGGCCCGGTTGCGCACGATCCCCGCGTCCTGGAGCAGACGCGCGACATCGCTATCGTCGAACAGTGCCACGGCGGCGGCATCGAACCCGGCGAAGGCGCGGCGGTAGCCGTCGCGTTTGGCCAGAATGAGAGACCAACTCAACCCGGCCTGCGCCCCTTCGAGGGTCATCCGCTCGAAAAGCTGCGACTCGTCGCGCATGGGGGCGCCCCACTCGTCGTCGTGGTAGGCGCGCATCGGCTCGCTCGTGTCG
The DNA here is from genome assembly GCA_003131945.1 of Acidimicrobiaceae bacterium. The sequence goes on along the minus strand of PKWD01000369.1, from coordinate 6,058 downwards.
GCCCAGGAGCAGCGGCCGTCTCCGGTGGTCACAGAATCCTCACCGCCTCTGTTCTCGTGGCCGTTCGAGGCGCCCGGGGTTCGGGGTCAGACCTTGATGACCACCGTGTTGGCTACCTTGTCGTGCAAGGTCTGATTCTTCGAGTCCCACAGGGGGAAGAGCATGTCGACGATCCACGGGATGGCAAAGACGAAGGCCATCAGGTACTCGAAGGCGGCTCGACCGAATGCCCGTGGGTAACCGATCGGTGCACTGGCATCGGAGCCACTGACCGCCCGTGTGCGGGACGCCATCATTCCGACCGTCTGTCCCCGCGGTGACCCGCACAGCAGGCCGCCGTAGGCGATGACGATGACGGCATAGATCAGGATTCCTACCCCGCCGATGTGGTAGCTGGAGGTCGTCGTACCGTTCACGATCACATGGTCATGGTGGATTTGACGCAAGGGCAGGAGCACGAGGGCGCCAACGACGAAAAGGATCACGAAGTCGATCAACCAGCCGCCGAGCCTCGCCCCGTACCCGGCCAATGACAGGGCCCCCGGTGGACCGACGCCGTAGGCCGGAGGGCCGTACCCGGGCGCCCCGTATCCGGGGGCACCGTAGGGGGGCGGGACGTAGCCGCTGTCTCCCGGGGGCCGGGCCCCGCCGTAGGGGAAGGCCCCTCCGGGAGCGGGCGTCGGATCAGGCCATCCCCCGCCGGACGGAGGAGGCATGGAACCGGGCGCCGCTGGCGGCGGCACGGGAACAGGTGGGACCGCAGGTGGTGGATAACCGCCGGGAAACGGAGGAGGTTCCGGCGGACGGGGATCCTGGCTCTCGTCCGGAGCGCCTTCACCACCGGCCGGGGGTACCTGGGTCATGGAAGCCTCCTCGAGCCACGGCGTGGCGCGCCGGGCACCGTCCGACGTCGGTCACACCTAGAAGGGTGTCCGTCCAACTGTAGGAGACGGAACCCGGTCGGCCGGGGAATCCGGGCCCACCCGAAAATAGGAGCACCCGGTCCTCGTTTCACACAATCGTCACACCGCCGTCGCCGCCCGTTCATGGCCGCCTCCTAGCTTGGGACGGGGCGACGACCAGCCGATGGGGAGGTGCGCCGTGACCACGGTGGCCAAGGACGAGAGATGCCGGTCCGGTGCCCAGAACGGGGCCTCACCGGCCGTCGGCCACGACGACACGCCGGCGTCGGATCGCGAAGACGTGGTTCGCCTCGGTGACGAGCACGTGAACAGCACCGAGAGTCTGTGCGTGGGCGAGTCCCAATAGACGGCCCCACCCGCCCATCTCGCCCCGTCGTCGTCAGTGGTGGGATCATCGTCGGGTGCGAGTACGGCGTACCTTCGCCTTCGTCGACCTCTCCGGCTTCACCGCCCTGACCGAGGCCGAAGGCGACGAGCGGGCGGTGAGCGTCCTGGCCGTGTTTCGGTCGACGCTCCGGGGGATCTGTTCGCGTCGGGCGGTCCGCATAGCCAAATGGCTGGGCGACGGGGCGATGCTCGTGAGCGTGGAATCGAAGCCTCTGGTGGCGGCCGCCCTGGAGATGATGTTCGCCGCCGAATCGGCCCCCGAACCCATGACCATCAAGTGCGGGATCACCATCGGCCACGTCATCCTCCTCGAGGGCGACGACTACATCGGGCACGCCGTGAACGTGGCGGCCCGCTTGTGTGAACTGGCCGCGGGCCACGAGGTGCTGGCCTTGTCCGAGGTGGTTGCCCATCTTCCGTCCTGGGGGACGACGGAGTCGACCGATGAGATGAGCGTACGGGGTCTTGAGCAACCGCTCAGCGTCGTGCGCCTGGGCCTGCACCAACCGGGCCAGGGGGCCAGTCCCGACCCGGTGTGCCACATCCCGCTCACCGAGGAGACCGCTTTCGAGCGCCGACGCGACGCCAACGGAGCGACGCTGTTGTTCTGCTCCGACAGCTGTCTCGAGACATGGGTGGAACGACCGTCGGCCTACGCCCGCGAGGAGCCGGGGAGCATCCGAGAGGTGTGGATGCGCTGACGCGCCGTCTTCAGGACGTGCCCGGAGCGCCCGTGGACCCCGGGCGCCGTCTGAACGTCACCGGCATGTGCTTCACCCCGGCATGCTTATTCGTCCGGAAGCGTTCGATGGGTCCGTCGAGCCGGAAGGCCTCGAAGCGCTCGAGCGTCTCCTCGAGCATGATGCGGATCTCCATGCGGGCCAGGTTGGCGCCCAGGCAGAAGTGGCTCCGGTAGCCGAAGGCCAGGTGAGGATTGGGCGCCCGGCGGATGTCGAACCGGAACGGCTCGTCGAAGACGTCCTCGTCGCGGTTGGCCGATGCCCACCACAGAGTGACCTTGTCACCGGCCCGGATCGGGCGTCCGGCCACCTCCACATCGCGCGTCGCTGTCCGACGGTTGTAGAGAGTCGGGCTCGACCATCGCAGGATCTCCTCCACTGCGCCGGCGATGAGCGACGGGTCCGTCTGCAACAGGTCCCACTGGTCGGGGTGCTCGATCAGCGCCGCCATGCCCAGGGCGATCGCATTACGGGTGGTCTCGCTCCCGGCGGCGACGAGGAGATTGAAGAACATCAGCAGCTCCAGATCCGACAATGGCCCCGCCGTGCCGTCCTCCCCCTCGATGACAGCGCCGGCCACCGTGGCCAGGATGTCGTCACCGCCGTTCGATTTCTTGCCGGCCAGCAACGCCGATCCGTAGGCGGCCATGGCGGCGGACGCCTCCTGTACGGCCGAGCTCGTACCGCCGAGCTCGCGGTCGTCGTAGGTGAGGCTGGCACCCGACCACGCCATCAGGTCGTGGCGGTCCTCGTTCGGCACCCCCATGAGCATGGCCGTGGCCTGCAGGGGCAGCTCGACGGCGACGTCCATGAGGAAGTCGCAGCGGCCCTCGTCGGCCACGGCGTCGAGGATGACGGCCGTGCGGCCCCGTAGCTCACCCTCCAGGAGGGCCAGGGCGCGCGGAGCCACGGCCGGCGTCACCAGGCGCCGGATCCGTTGATGGCGAGGGTCGTCCATCATGTTCAGCAGGACGCCGGCGGCGAACCCGAAGGGGAGATCTTCGATGAGCGTCCCGCCGCCGTCGGCCCCGGGCGTTCCGGCCGACGAGAACGTCGCCGCGTCGGCCACGACGTCGAGAACGTGCGCATGACTGCTGACCACCCAGAAGCCGACGTCGCCCGGGGTATGACCGGTCCGTGGATGCCACCACACCGGCGCCTGGCGGCGCAGCACGGTGAAGACGTCGTCGGGAAAGCCGCCGACGAAACGGTCGAGGTCGGTGAGGTCGATGTCTTGCTGTCGCATCAGTGGCGCACCACCAGCCGGAAACCACCGTCGACGCTGTCCAGTCCGAGGAGATGCCCGTGGCGCGTCGCCCACGTCCCGTCGTCGAGATCGGCGCCAAGACGTGCCACGCGCTCGGCCACCAGTTCGTCATCGAGCAGTGCCAGCCCCGATATGCAGGCGCGGACCTCGGGGTCGAGATACGCATGGGGACGGCGCCAGTAGGCCCAATTGAAGCCGTCGATGCAGTCGGCCGGGACCGGCACCACTTCGATGCGGTCGGCTCCGATCACCTTGGCCACGGTCTCCGGTCCGATGATGTTCGTGGACGCCAGCGCGTTGGACTCCGGGAGATAGTCCTGCAAGAGCCAGAACGACTTGTGGACGACGGGGTCGAAGGTGAAGACGACCAGTCGCTGCGCGACCCGCGACATCTCGACCAGCCCGGCGGCTGTGTCGGTCCAGTGATGGATGGTCAAGAGGGCCATGGCGGCGTCGAAGGCCTGGTCGGCGAACGGCAGGCGCTCGGCCACGGCCCGCACCGCCGGTGCCGACCCCGGAGGGCGCTGACCGATCATCACGGCCGACGGCTCCACAGCCACCACGGTCCGGTCGGCCGGCTCGTAGGACCCGGTGCCGGCGCCGACGTTGACGACGGTGGTGGCCTCTCCGAGGGCCCGGTAGATCTGATCGGCCACCCGGGGATCGGGGCGGCGGTGTCGGGCGTAGACGGAGCCGATTCGGTCGTACCCCGGGACCCTGGTTGCTCCGCCCCGATCGGCCATGGCCGAAGAATAGAACGCGTTCTAGTTTAGGGCAAGGAGAGTTCTCAGGGTGATCGACGTCGTCCCTGCAGGAGGGGGTCGCCCGGCGACCGACACGATTCTCCAGCCAGTCGCCGCCGGCGCCAGGCCATGCCCGAGAGGGCTTCGAGGACGATGCGGTTGCCCAGAAAGGCCGTGACCTCGGCATGGTCGTAGGGCGGTGCCACCTCCACCACGTCGAGACCGGCGACGGGGAGCTCCATGGCCAGGCGCCGGACGGCGTCGAGCAGCGCCCGGGCCGACAACCCACCGGGTTCCGGTGTCCCCGTGCCGGGAGCCGATCCCGGATCGACGACGTCGACATCGACCGAGAGGAACACGGCGTCACAGTCGTCGAGGGCGATGGCGCTCGCCTCGGTGAGGCAGCTGTCGAGGCCGCGGGCGACGATCTCGGTCATCTCGTAGCTGCGCATCCCCTGCTCGTCCATCCATGCCAGGGTCTCCGGGCCCGGCCAGTAACCCCGCAGACCGATCTGGAGGAAGCGATCGCCCCTGGTGGCTCCCGACTCGATGAGCCGCCGCATGGGCGTGCCGTGCCCGAGCAACGAACCGAACTGTGTGTCACCGGTATCGGCGTGGGCGTCGAAGTGGATCACCGACACCCGGCCCCACCCGACATGTCGGGCCACGCCGGTGACGTCGGGAAGGGCGATGGTGTGGTCGCCACCGAGGATGATCGGCACCGCTCCGGACCGGGCCACCGACTCGACAGCCCTTTCGAGTCGCTCGAGCGACAGTTGCGTGTCTCCCGGAGGCATCTCCACGTCGCCCACATCGACCACTGCGAGGTCGACGAGGGGATCCACCCCCAGAGCCAGGTGGGGACGCCGGCCGTCGTGGGGCAGGTAGTCGGTGAAACGAATGGCCTGGGGGCCGAAGCGACAACCCGGGCGGTGTGACGTCCCGCCGTCGAAAGGGGCCCCGATGACGACCGCCGACGCGCCGGCGAAGCTGGCCGGGTCGTCGAGGTCCGCCCTCGGTACGCCGACAAAGGTGGCGTCGGGTCCGTACATGGCGCCCTGTCTCACGTATGCCTCTGTCTCACCAGTGTCTGTCTCACCAGTGTCTGTCTCACCAGTGTCGGTCTCACCAGTGTCGGTCTCACCAGTGTCGGTCTCATCAGTGTCGGTCTCATCAGTGTCGGTCTCATCAGTGTCGGTCCCTTCATCGGCCATCATTCTGTACGGATTCGCACCCGACCCGCCGAGGTCGGGCGTCGGCCACCACGTTGGGGCATGCTGACAGATGTCTGCACCCGGCCGTGCGGGGCACGGACGTCCGAGGTAAACCGCATGACGCTCCCCATCGTGATCATCTCGTGACCACCAGGGACCGGCGCCAATTCCTCCACGACGCGGCCCTGGCGCTGGGGGCGGCCTCATCAGCCGCCCTCCTCAGCTCGGTGACGGGCTGCGCGGGACCAGGAAGCCCCACGACGGCACCGGGGCGGACCCGTCCGTCGACGTCGACGACGTCGACGACGGAAGCGCTCGACCCCGCCGCCTGGTCGGTCCTGGCCCGGTCGCTCGCCGGTTCCCTGGTCCTGCCCTCGTCCTCCTCCTACGCCAACGCCAAGCTCGTCTACAACCTGCGTTTCGCCGAGGCCGATCCGGCGGCCGTGGCCTACTGCGCCAACGCCTCCGACGTCCAGCGCTGCATCGGCTTCGCCCGTGACCATGGAGTGGCCGCCACCCCCCGGAGCGGAGGCCACAGCTACGCCGGCTACTCGACGGGCGCCGGCCTGATCGTCGACGTCGGCGCGCTGAACGGCGTCAGCGTCGCCGGCTCGACGGCGACGGTCGGGGGCGGCACGCGCCTCGTCGACCTCTACAGCGCGCTGGCCGCCGCGGGCGTCCTGGTGCCGGGCGGCAGCTGCCCGAGCGTCGGCATCGCGGGGCTCGCGCTGGGCGGCGGCGTCGTGGGCGACCTCGCCGGCTTCTGCGCCGCCACCTACCAGCG
>PKWD01000117.1 GCA_003131945.1 Acidimicrobiaceae bacterium | reverse complement strand
CGGACGATGACGACGTCGATGTCCAGGTAGCGCGCCACCCCGGCGGCCACGCCCCCGAGCATCCGATGTTGCGTCTCCCGGCGCAGCCGACGCGGTGGCGCCGCGCCCGGCGGCGTCTCACCGCCATGGGTGCTGTCTGCGGGAGGACCATCTCCGGATCCACCCATTCCCGATCCACCCACTCCCGATNNCGTCTCCGGATCCACCGTCTCCCGGTTCTCCCGGTGCACCAGCTCCGGGTTCGGCGCCGTAGAGCAGGATGGCCCCCGGATGCGGTGCGGTGGGGTCGGGGCCGGTGGGGACTGGGTCGAGTGTGCGTTCGTCGTCCATGGGGTCATCTTGAGCGTCCGGCCCCCAACCCGGTATCGGGTATCACCCGGAGACAACCCCGACGGGTGCCTCCCGGTCTGGGTGACCCTCCCGGTGGTCGGCGTGGTCCCGTCATGCGATCATCGGTTCATCCCCGATGATCCCGCCAGCGGCGAGCGCCCGCCGTCGACGCACCACCGACGGCCCCGGTGGCAGGTCCCCCGGCAGGCCGGCCCCTTGCGTCGCAGCACGACGGACCGGATGGTGGGTGGCGTGGCCGGCGGTCTGTCGGCCCGTTTCGGCATCGATGCCAACCTGCTGCGTCTGATCTTCGCCGTGTTGTCGATCGGCGACGGCTCGGGATTCGCGCTCTACGTCCTGGCCTGGTTGGTCATACCCCGCCAGGGGGAGACGATCTCGATCGGGCGCCGAGCCCTGGGCGACCGGCGCACGGTCGCTCTCGGGCTGGCCATTGCCACTGTTCTCGGATCCATCCTGCTCGCCCTAGCGGCCCTGGGGCTGACCTTCGCCGCCAATCTCATCTGGCCGGTCTCGCTCGGCACGACCGGGTTGGTGGTCGTGTGGCGCGCCGCCTCCGACGAAGAGAAGACCTTTCTCCGCCAGGTCGTCGAGCAGGCACCTGTCGTCGGTATCCCCGACCGCCGGACGCCCCGGGCCCTCATCGTCCGGGTGGTCGTGGGTGTCGTCTTGATTGCGGCCGGGCTCGGCGGCTTGGTGGCCACCAGACACCCGACGGGGGCCACCCTCGACGCCGTCGGTTCAGCGGCCGTCGTCATCCTGGGGTTCCTGGTGATGTTCGGTCCCTGGTGGCTGGCCGTCGCCCGCGACCTGTCGGTGGAACGCCGCGAACGCGTCCGTACTCAGGAGCGCGCCGACATGGCCGCCGCCATCCACGACTCGGTCCTGCAGACCCTGGCGCTCATCCAGCGGTCGTCGGGTGACCCCCGTGAGGTGACCCGCCTGGCCCGGGCCCAGGAGCGCGAACTGCGGGCCTGGTTGTTCGACGCCCGGCCTCCGGGATCGTTCGACCCTGCCCTGGTGACCACGTTGGCCGAGGGGGTCTCCGTCATCGAGAGTGAGGTGGAGGAGAGCCACCGCGTCGCCGTGGTGACCGTGGTGGTGGGGGACTGCGCTCTGACCGAATCGATGCGGGCTCTGCTGGCGGCGGGTCGGGAGGCCACGGCCAACGCCGCCGCATGGTCGGGGGCGCCCACGGTGTCGATGTTCGTGGAGGTGGAGCCGAACCGGGTATCGATGTTCGTGCGGGACCGCGGCAAGGGGTTCGATCCGGCCGATGTGGGCGAGGACCGACGAGGCATCTCGGAGTCGATCCGAGCCAGGATCTCCCGGCACGGGGGGACGGCCGATATCCGCAGTACTCCGGGCGAAGGCACGGAGGTGGAGCTCGTCATGCCCAGGTCGGACAGCGAAGGATGAGTACCCGGGACCCTCTTCGGGTCTTCCTGGCCGACGACCACCGGCTCTTCCGTGCCGGGGTGCGGGCCGAGCTCGGTCCCGAGGTCGAGGTCGTGGGCGAAGCCGACGAGGTGGCGGCGGCGATCGAGATGATCGTTGAGCGCGTGCCCGACGTCGTCCTGGTCGACGTGCACATGCCCGACGGTGGTGGACAAGCGGTCATCGAAGCCGTGGGCCGTATCCAGCCCGACGTCAGGTTCCTGGCCCTGTCGGTGTCCGACGCGGCCGAGGACGTCATCGGCGTGATCCGGGCCGGCGCCCGCGGCTACGTGACGAAGACCATCTCAGGACCCGAGCTCACCGAGGCGATCGTGCGCGTGGCCGACGGGGACGCGGTGTTCTCACCCCGGCTGGCCGGCTTCGTTCTCGACGCCTTCGCCGCCGATCCCGGGGCCGCCGGGGGTGGCACCGTGACCTTCGACCCGGAGCTCGATCAACTCACCCCGCGCGAGCGAGAGGTGCTCCGCCTCATCGCCCGTGGGTACGCCTACAAGGAAGTAGCGAGGGAGCTGTCCATTTCGGTCAAGACGGTGGAGAGCCACGTGTCGGCCGTTCTGCGCAAGCTCCAGCTGTCGAGCCGGCACCAGCTCACCCGCTGGGCCTCCGATCGACGGCTGCTCTAGGGCCGAGCGCCGGCCGGACGCGGCGCTGACCGGGTCACCGGGCGCACCGAGCGCATCGCCATGTCGTGTGGGCCGGCGACCCCGTTGCGACGACGGACACGGACACGCAGTCGGCCAGGGTGACCTCCCACCCGCAGCCGGGACACCAGGTGACGAGGTGGGCGAGAAGCTCGGACCGTTCTGGACGGCGGTGTCGGCGCACGTAGGGGCGGGTCACCTGTGCGGCTCCACGATTTGAGGCATGGGGGGAACTACCCCCACCCTCAGGTCCGTAAACCGACGGCATCACCCCCGCAGAGGCGGTCGTCGGTGCCCGGTCGCCGGCCTGGCGTCGGGAGCCCTCCAGGGACTGGTGAGAGCGCTGGTCAGCCCTCTGTAGCCTGGACCGGTCCGGCCCAAGAGCACCCGTGCTCTTCGACGTCCTCGCCCTCGAGAGCGAACCCGTCGACCCGCGTCTCTAAGGCAGCCCCGAGAAGGTCAGCGGGTGAAAAAGCGGGCGAACAAGCCGTCCACCCCGGCACCGTGCAATGTCATCCCGCCGTCCACCACGACGGTCTGACCGGTGATGAAGCGGGCGAGGTCCGAGCACAGGAACAGCACGACGTCGGCGATGTCCTCGGGGTCGCCGATGCGGCCCATCGGCGTGGTCCGCTTGTACCGCTCGACCTCGTCGGGAAGCCCGTCGAGCAGGGGCTTCGTGAGGTTGGTACGGATCATCCCCGGGGCCACGGCGTTGACCCTGATGGCCGGCCCGTATTCGAGGGCGGCCGACGCCGTGAGGGCCATGACCCCGGCCTTGGCCGCCGAGTAGGGGGCTTCACCGGCGGCCGGGCGGGTGGCGCTGATCGACGATGTGTTGACGACGGCGCCATCGCCGCCGGCCAGCAGGTGGGGCACCCCGGCCCGCATCCCGTTGAAGACTCCGGTCAGGTTGAGCCGGACGATCCGGTCCCATTCGTCGGGGTCCCATCCGGCCAGCGGCGCCATGGTGCTGTTCCCGGCGTTGTTCATCAGGATCGAGACCCCGCCGAGCTCGGCGGCAGCGGCATCGACGGCAACGCGCATGGCTTCGGCATCGGTCACGTCCACCTCGACGGCGAAGCCGCCGATGGTCTCGGCCGTCTCTTTGGCTGAGCCGAAGTCGATGTCGAGAACGGCGACGCTCGCCCCGTGGGCCGCCAGCCGCTGGCAGACGGCCCGGCCGATGCCGGATCCACCACCGGTGATGACGGCGCGCTGACCAGCCACGAGGGCGGCGCCGGAGGCCGGTGCTTCACCGGTCGACGTGGTCATGGGATCACCGGTGTCTCGCCTACGAGGGACGTGCGCAGCTCGCGTTTGAGCACCTTGCCCTGTGGATTGCGGGGGAGGGGTTGAGACAGGAACCAGAAGTGGTTGGGAACCATGAATGAGGCCAGCCTTTCTCGGGCGAAGCGGCCGAGCTCTTCGGCCGTCACCGTGGTCCCCGGGCGCAGCACCACAGCGGCGCCCACCTCCTCGCCCAAGACGGGGTGGGGGACGCCGATCACGGCGCAGTCGGCCACCGACGGATGTTCGAACAGTGCGGCTTCGACCTCGACCGAGTAGACGTTCTCGCCCCCCCGGATCAGCATGTCCTTGGCCCGGTCGACGATGTGGATGAAGCCCTCCTCGTCGATACGGGCGATGTCACCGGAATGGAGCCATCCCCGGGTGAACGAGGCGGCCGTGGCCTCGGGCTTGTTCCAGTAGCCGCGTACGACGTTCGGTCCCTTGATCCACAGCTCGCCCACCACCTCCGGCCCCGCCGCCAGGTCGGTGGTGGGCTCGGCCCCCTCGTAGTTGTCGGGCACGACGGCGACGTCGCACACCGGGACGGCCGGCCCCACGCTGTCGGGCTTACGGACGTAGTCGTCCCCCACGTTCATGGTGGTGACCGAGGAGGTCTCGGTGAGCCCGTAGCCGTTGGAGGGTGCGCCCACGGGGAAGTGCTCCTTGATCCGCCGCACGAGATCGGGAGGGGCCGGGGCCCCGCCGTAGGCCACCGAGCGCACCGAGGACGTATCGCGTGTGGCAAAGTCCGCAGAGTCGATCACCTGCATGGCCATGGCCGGGACGCCCCCGAAGGTTGTGATGCGTTCGCGCTCGATGAGCTCCAGAGCGCGCTCGGGGTTCCAGTGGTGCATCATCACCAGCTTGTTCCCCGCCGCCGTGTTGGCCACCAGGATCGAGTGGCATCCGGTGGCGTGGAAGAGCGGCACCGACAGGAGGTAGGCGTTGCGATCCACATTAGCGCTGTCGGCCGGTCCGTTGGCGCCGCGTAGCGTCGCCCGCGCGTTCAGGAAGAACAGGCTCATCAGGTTGGTGGCCATGTTGCGGTGGGTCCCTATGGCGCCTTTCGGCTTCCCCGTGGTCCCCGAGGTGTAGAAGATCGTGGCGTCGTCCTCGGGCGTCACCTCGACATCGGGAAGGGTGACATCCCCCGTTGCCGAACCGGTCCGGCCGTCGGCCACCAGCTCGGCGAAGGTGATCACCGGCACCGACGACGGAGGGAGGTCTCGGGGGGCGCTTCGATCTTCGTTCGTGACCACCACGGCCCGCAGGTGGGGGAGCTCGTCGAAATGCGGGCGCAGGCGGACCAGACGCTCGGCGTCCACGAAGGCGACGGCGGTCTCCGAGTCGTGGAGCCCGTACTGCAGCTCCGGCCCTGTCCACCAGGCGTTCAGGGGCACCGCCACTGCGCCGGCGGCGGTGGTGGCCCAGAAGGCCATGACCCACTCGGGAAGGTTGCGCATCACGATCGACAGCCGGTCGCCCTTCTCCACGCCGAAACGCTCCTGGAGCGACCGCGCCAGTCCGGCGGCGATGCCGTAGCTCTCTTCGAAGGTCGTCCGCTCATCCTCGTAGACGAGATAGTCCTGCTCGCCGTGAGAGCGCGAGAGCTCGAGGATGGCCCGCAGGCCGGCAGGTGCGTTCCTCCACACCCGAGTGACGACGCCCCGTATCTCCACCTCCTCCATCTCGAACATCTGACCGGCGGCGGTGAGGGTGCGGTTGGCCTCCTCCATCGTCATCGGTGCCGAACTCGGCATGGTGCGGATTCCTTCCTTGTCTCGGTGAGGGGTTTTCTGGCCTCGGATCCTTCGAGGTTCAGCCGCCCGAGCTCCGGGTGGCGGGCGGACGCCGACGACGCCAGGCGTCGGCCACCGACGGGGGCTTCCACCCTGCGTCTTCGGGGTCGAGAGTGACGCCGGGGCCCACCACGGTGTCGATGCGGTCGAGGGTCTCGTCGGACNNTCGACGGCCCCGAGGGCGTCGGTCATCTGCTCCATCGTCCGGGGGCCGATGATGGCGGACGTCACCGTGGGGTGGGTCAAGACGAACGAGAGGGCCAGGTGCCCGAGGGATACGCCGGCGTCTTCGGCCACAGGCACAAGGGCCTCGATGGCCTCGAGCTTGGCCGCCACCTGGGGCCGCTTCGGGTCGTAGCGCGACGGCATCCGGCTCGCTCGTCCGCCCTCGGGCAGGGGGGANNGCAGGCGGGCAGCACCTCGGCCTCGATGCCCCGGGCCAGGATCGAATAGGGGGGCTGCTCGCAGACGAACCTCTCCCGGCACCGACGCTCGGCCGTCCACTGGGCCTCGACGATGAGGTCACCGGGAAACGTGGAGGAGCCAATGGCCCTGACCTTGCCCTGACGCACGAGGTCCGACAGAGCACCGAGGGTCTCGTCGATGTCGCACGTGGGATCGGGCCGGTGGACCTGATACAGGTCGATCCAGTCCGTCTGCAGCCGGCGCAGGCTGTTCTCGACCTCGCTGATGATCCACCGGCGCGAGTTCCCAGTCATGTTGGCGTCGGTTCCCATCGGCGCGTGGAACTTGGTGGCCAGCACGACGTTGTCACGCCGACCTCCGGCCAGGGCCTTGGCCACGATCTGCTCGGACTCGCCGGCGGAGTAGACGTCGGCCGTGTCGACGAAATTGATACCGGCGTCGAGGGCGCCATGGATGATCCGGACGCAGTCGTCGTGA
>PKWD01000224.1 GCA_003131945.1 Acidimicrobiaceae bacterium | reverse complement strand
CGCCGCCGCCGGCGCCGTTGCCTTCTTCGCGGTGGCCCGGGCCCGGGCCGAGATGGAGAGGTCGTCGACTCGTCCCACGCCCGCTCGGGAGTCACCGCCCTCGCGTCATCATGAAGAGCCGGTGGTGGGAGTCGAACNNACGATTACAAATCGCCTGCGCTGCCACTGCGCCACACCGGCGTGGCCGTCCACGCTACTGCCGCGTCGAGTCCCTCGGACCCGGCGCCCCCGGGGCCCCGGGTGGCTGGTGGGACGGGGTGACGACGATGCGCCCAGGGGGATCCTTGCTTCGCGCCCCGCGCATTGGCAGGCTGGGCCCACGATGGCACTGAACGACAGGGACAGGCAGATTCTCGAATTCGAGCAATCGTGGTGGGCCCGACCCGAGAAGAAGGCGGCTGCCATCCGCACCCGCATGGGGATTTCGCCGACGCAGTACTACCGCCAGCTCGGCGAGATCGTCGACAGCGGGACCGCTCTCGAGCACTTCCCTCTCCTCGTCCGGCGGCTGCGACGGCAGAGGGCCGAGCGTCGTCGAGGACGTTACGAGGGTGCCGCTGAGCAACAGCACCCGCGGCGATGACCGCCACCACCGGCGGCAACGGATCGGGCGCCCACCCTTCGGGCGAGTCGCCGGTGCCGTTCGACCATCCCCGTTCGGGTCTCGGTCTGGTCATCGTCATCGTGGCCGTCGTCATCGGCGTACTCCTCATGCCCTCGGCCACACGGGCGCCCCTGGCCGCCAGTGCCAGTACGGCGTCGACCTCGCCCACGGTGCCCGCCGGCGGTAAGTCGACCACGAAGGGCCATGGTCACACCCCGGCGTCGACGTCCACCACCGTGGCCCCGGCGAGCATCCACGTTCTCGTGGCCAACGCCACCGATACCAACGGGGTGGCCGGTTCGACCACCGCCTTCCTCGCCTCCAAGGGCTTCGCCACCCTGACGGCGGTGAACGCTCTCGTCAAAGTCACCTCCTCGGAGATCTTCACCGTCGGAGGCGTCACGGCCGACACCGACGCCGTGGCCAACGCCCTCGGTCTGCCCGCCGCCAGCATCGAGCCGGCGGCGTCGGCGGCACCGGTGTCGAGTACGACCGGGGCCAACGTCGTCGTGATCGTCGGCCCCGACCTCGCCACGCGCTTTGCCCCCGGGGCCACCACCACGGTGCCCTCCGGCTGACCGTTCACTGCTGCTTCTCGATCGCCACAGTCATGGACGGCCCCGTGTCACTCGGCCCGCTGGCGTCGCTTCTGATCGCACCGGCCACCACTGTTCTCCTCACCGATTTCGACGGCACCCTGTCACCCATCGTCGACGACCCCGACGACGCCGTGGCTCTTCCCGCCGCCCCCGCCGTCCTCGCCCGGCTGGCCGAGCACTTCGCCGCCGTGGCCGTGGTCTCGGGCCGGCCCGTGGCCTTTCTGGCCCGGGCGCTTCAGGGCGCCGGTCCGTCGGTCCGCCTGTTCGGCGTCTACGGGCTCGAGTGGACCGAAGGGGGCGAGGTCCACGTGGCCCCCGAAGCCCTGCCCTGGATGGAGCCGGCCGCCGCCGTGGTCGCCGCCGCCACGAGCGAGGCACCACCCGGCGTCGGGGTGGAGGCCAAAGGGGCGGCCCTGGCCATCCACTGGCGCCGGGCCCCCGAGGCCGGTCCATGGGCGCAGGAGTTCGCCCGGGACTGGGCCGGGCGGACCGGTCTGTTGCTCCAGCCCGGACGTCGGGCCCTGGAGCTGCGGCCGCCTGTGCCCATCGACAAGGGCCAGGTGGTCGAACGGGTGGCCGCCGGCCGCACCGCTGCCTGCTTCGCCGGTGATGACGCCGGTGACCTGGCCGCCTTCGCCGCCCTCGACCGCCTGGCCCGCCTGGGTATGCGGGTCGTGCGCCTGGCCGTGGCCGACGAGGAGACCCCGCCCGAGTTGGTGGCGGCCGCCGACGTCGTAGTCCACAGCCCGGTCGAGGCCCTCGACCTGCTCGGTCGACTGGCCGATGCCGCCGCCGGGTCCTGACTTTAGGATCCGGCCGCCGCCAACAGGTCGACCAGCCAGTCGCCCGCTTGGCGTCGCTCGACGAGGGCCCGCAACTCCGCCGCCCGTCGGGCCCGTTCGGGGCCCGCCATGGCCAGCGCCCGGGCCAGCACCTGAGCCGTGTCGGCCACGTCGTAGGGGTTGATCTCGAGGGCCGCCCCCCGCAGCTCCTCGAAGGCGCCCGCTTCGCGCGACAGAACGAGGACGCCGTCGTTGTCGTTCACCACCGGCCCTTCCTTGGCCACCAGGTTGAGCCCGTCTCGCACGGCGTTCACGAGCAGCACGTCGTAACGCGTGAGGGCGGCGAAGGAGCGGTCGGGGTCGTCGGCCACGTCGAGGATGACCGGACACCAGTCGTGGGTCCCCCATGTCCGGTTCACCCGCTCCACCGCGTTCTCGACCTCCGTGCCGTAGGCCAGGTACTCGGCCAGGGTCTCGCGCGAGGCGTAGCCGAGGGCCAGCATCACGACCTTGCCCCGCCACTGCGGCTGGGTTTGGAGGAGCTCGTCGAAGGCCCAGAACCCCCGCAGGAGGTTCTTCGACGGCTCCACCCTGTCCACCCGAACCACCAGACGCCGGTCGCCCACCACCTCGTCGATGCGGCGGCGCGCCGCCCGGCACGCCTTCGACGAGGCGCGCTCTTCGAGGTGTGACCGGTTGGGGCCGAGGGGCGAGACGAACGTGGGACCGGGCTCGATTCCCATGTCACGGCAGCAGCCCAGATAGGCGGCCTCCCAGCGCGCCGTGTGGAAGCCGCAGGCCGTGGCCGCCGCCATGCCTTCCAACAGCTCCCGCCCGGTGCCCGACGGGAGGATCCGGAACATGTTCGGATCGGCGAAGGGCGTGTGGCTGAAGTGGACCGTCTTCAGGTCCGGCCGCTCCCGGGCGAGCATCTCCGGGACCAGGCACAGGTGGTAGTCCTGGATCAGCACCGTGGCCCCGTCGTTGGCCACCTCGGTCACGGCGGCGGCGAACGAGGCGTTGACCGACCGGTAGGCGTCCCACGCCTCGGACCACAGGTGGCCCGACCGGGGCCGCCGGGCCAGGTCGAAGAGGTGGTGGTGGCAGAACCAGAGCATCGAGTTCGACACCACGTCATAGGCCATCCGGTAGACGTCGGCCTCGGGGGCCAAGGTCACGATCCGGATGCCGTCTTCGACCATCAGCCCTCGGGCGTCGGCCAGGCGGTCGGCCTCGTTCATCGAGGCGGCGACCCAGGTGGCGCCCGTCCCGGCCAACATCGGGTGCAACGTGCCTGCCAGGCCGCCCCCGGTCCCGGCCAGCACGGGGTCCCCGGTTGCATCCAGGCGAAACGACAGTGGCCCACGGTTCGAGACGACGACAACCCCGGGCATACCGCCGACGCTAGTGGTCGGTGCCCCCCGGTGGACCCCGAGCCGGCGGACCGAGACCCGAGCGGGGTGAGCCCGGGTCGCCGTGTCAGCCGGCGGGGCCGACCGAGGGGTTCGTCGGTGAGCGGCCCAGGGCCAGGCCGGCGCGCTCGAGGCCGGCCCGCTCGAGGCCGGCGCGCTCGAGGCCGG
>PKWD01000345.1 GCA_003131945.1 Acidimicrobiaceae bacterium | reverse complement strand
TTCGGCTGCGGCGGCGACCGCGACGCGGGAAAACGCGTGCAGATGGGCGAGGTCGGCGCGCGGCTCGCCGATCGCGTCATCGTGACCTCCGACAACCCGCGCTCCGAAGATCCGCTTGCGATCGCGGAATCGATCGCGGCCGATTACGCGCACACCGAGATCGTGCTCGATCGCCGGGCCGCGATCCGGCGCGCGATCGACCAGGCGCAGGCCGGCGACACCGTCGTCGTCGCCGGCAAAGGACACGAGGCGTATCAGATCGTCGGCGACGAAACCCGCCCGTTCGACGACCGCGAAGAGGTGCGCGTCGCGTTCGCCCGCCGCGCCGTGGCGCGCCGATGACGTTTCCCCTTGCCGCTGCGATCGAGGCCACTGCCGCGCACGCGCTGGCCGCGGAGCTGCTTCCGGCTGCGCTCAACGTGCAGACCGACACGCGCACGCTCGAACGCGGCGCGACCTTTCTCGCGCTGCGCGGCGAACGCTTCGACGGTCATGCGTACGTCGCCGAGGCGTACGCGCGCGGCGCGGCGTGTGCGATCGTCGACGATGCGCAGCGCGTGCCCGCGGGCCGACCCGCGCTGGTGGTCGCCGATACGCTGGCCGCCTACCTCGCGCTGGGCAGGCTGGCGCGCCGCAGCCTGGGCGGTCCGGTCGTGGGCATCACCGGCTCGACCGGCAACACCGGCTCGCAGGGATCACCCGGTCCTACTGGTGCGGCTCGATAGGTGTCTCGCAAGAACCATCCCAAGCCACCCAAGCCTCGCAAGAAGCCAAAGTTCAAGAAGTAGGACTCGCGACAAGGTCCTTGTCAGCGACGCGAGCGTCGTAGCAGACGTCTCCACAACGGTTGCGTGACTTGCTCCGCGATTGCCTCGTCGGTACCGACCACCGGAACGATGTCTGCTGAGTCTACGGGCAAATCGTCCTCAGGACCTTCCGTCGTGTCTTGATCTCCATCGAGAAGTTCTCCAGGGGGAAGGCTGACCATATCTTTCGTCTCGTTCCCTGGGACTGCTTCTTCCTCAACGATTGGAGGCCACAAGTTGAAGTCGGGAGTCACGGGTTGATCAGGAAGGGCGCGGCCGCGAAAGGTCTTGCGGAACTCCAGCCATGCCTGGTTGGACTCAAAGCCAAGATCGTGCATCAGACAGAACTGAAGAAGGACGATCACCTCTTCGGCAAGGCGGTACAGGTCAGGAAGTTCTGTGACGGCCTTCGTCTTCACCTTCGGGTCGTAGTGGGTGAAGAAGTTACGCGTGTGCTTCACTGACTCTTCAAAGCCAGGGCGGATCTTTTCGTGGACCTCGTAACCAGCGTATCTGACCAAATAATGCAGCTTCTCAGCGAATGTTGGCTCATGGACATAGCTCAGTGCTTCTTTGAGCCAGGCGTGGTCAGCCGGGTCCAATTTGATTGCATCAAGGACACGGGCTCGTCTTGCCTTCTGGTCGAGGTTCATCCTCTGTGCATCAGGGAATCGAAGACCAGCGTAAGTCTCGGCAGCCTGAGCAAGCAGCAGGAAGCGAGTCTCCGTGTAGGTCTGGGGACCCAATAATGTGCCGAACAACAGATCCATCGCGAGGCTAACCTGCGACCAGATCTCAAACCATCTTTCAAGGATCTCTGCCGCCGTGTCGCGGATGGCGCTGAGCGGAAGCAGCATTTCGTATTCTCTTACCTCTTCGTCTCCATGGGCCACGTCGCCCGAATGAATGCAGGTGATGAGTTGAGGCCAACTGTTTCCAAAGCTGGTCCGCTTGAATTCTGAGGATCGGTAAGTCAGATCCAGCAAGTAGGCGGGCTTGTCGCAGACGAAGGTCAAGAACTGCTGGAGTGGTCGCGTGACCGCTGAGAAGATCTCGTCCCCCGTCATCGGAGTCCTCAGCATCATCAGAGCGGAACTCGTGCGATCAAGATGCACGTACCTGGTTGTGCCTGTCTCCATCAGGCCGAAGTTCAAAACGACTTGTCCGACCGGTATCGCCGCTTCAACTCCGTGCCCCTGCGTGGGCTTCAGGACCATCCTGCCGTCCTGGACCTCGTGATCGGCAACAGCGCCAAGCGTCGCCCATGCAGTGAGGCCGCTGAAGGAATAGCCGACCTGTTCAAACTTGGAATCGACTCCCTGCGGAAGATGAGCGCCGATGAAGATCGTTCCAACCAAGAGGTCAGACTTCCCGTGAGTCTCAGCGGATTGCCAATCAAGATATCGACAGTCGCACAAGGTGACTTCGATCCCGTCCGAGGTCATCCCGAATACAACGGGGATCGGCTCGTCGGAGAACGGATCAGGTGTTTCTTCAAGCAGGCCAACCAGTGACAGTCTGATTCGACCATCGGCATAACTCAGTGTGCCGCCTACCTTGATATCGCTCTCAGGTATCCACCATTCGCCCTGTGTCGTGAACGGCTTGCGTCCGTCACCAATTCTTGCTCCGATGTCCTCAGCCACTTCTTCTCTCTTGTCTGAGATCTAGGCGAACCCGTGTAGGTACCCTCAGTGCCCCCTAAGCCTTCTACCGGCTATCAGGTACCAAGGAACCCGGATCGCACAAGGCACAGTAACCTGTTCCCCGTGACTGATCGCGTGGCCGCGGACCTTGATCCACGGCACCCTAAGTACCAAGAGAAGTTGGCACGCCGTAGGAGCGTTGCCAACATGCTTGATGCCACCGAGACGGTCGCGTGGGACGTGGAGGCTTACTGCAAGGAACTCAAGGCTCACGCCCGTCCCTTTGGCGAAGGGTATCTCGTCCTGACAGACCGACGACTCTTCTTCATGGCTCAAGGCGAGCAGGAACCGACTGTCATCGAATACGAACAAGTCGAGCAGTCGAAGGTGAAACGGAAGCGGGCGCTCACCGCCCGGATGGAGATTGTGACCACAGAACAAGAGAAGTTCACCTTCCACACAGGCAAAGCCTCAGTCTTCATGCTTGACCGTTTGATGGATCTATACGACGCGTGTGACTTCGTGACTCATGGGCAGTGGGACACAGGACCCTTGGAGAACGCACAGCAGTGCGAGGGAATCGTCTATGCAAATGACGTCGGGCTCTCTGCCATTTCCATGAACGGCACAGCGTCAGTAGACCTTGAGTGGACCAGCATGGCGAGCTACGGCGCGAGTGGAGAGAGCGGCTTGGTCATCTCGGCGGGACCGCCATCCTTCTGTTTCTTCGCCTTGGAGATCGCATCCGACGATGACCGCGCTGAGTGGATTGAGTTTCTCGACAGCAAGGCAGTCCCAGAAGCATCGGAGCCCCCATCAACCTAGGGGATGATCCTGGCGCAAGGCCGTCAGTCGATCCCGAAGCTCTCCACACTTCGCGACCAAGGCAGCCAGTTCCTCGACCGTGATGCGTCGTGAACCTGCGTGTAGCGCCGGGTGGTCGTTGTGGTCCTCCGTTTGCCCGGTGAGGTCGTGAGCGAGGATGTTCCGCTGCCGCTTGATCTGCCTCAGTTCGTCGGCCATCTCGGGTCCGACCAACGACGCCACCAACGCCGTGTGAGCACGCTCAAGTTCCCCGTAGGCGATGAAGAAGTCTCCAAGGGATTGGANNCCGTAGTCCTGGTAGTCGTCGGCCACCCGTAGATTTACCAGTAGCCCTTCCGGCGTTCGTCCATGCGTCGGGCTGTCTCTCCGTAGGGCGCACGGGGATCATCGTTGATCCCTTGTCGCATGTTGCCGTGGTTGCGTCCCCAGGGCTTGCGGAACATCGTGATGATGAAGAGAACGGTGAAGAGTAGAAGCCCGCCTCCGATGATGCTGTCCACGTCAGTCCTCCTGTCAGAGACAGGTTATGCCCTCCGAGGATGGGACCCATGAGGTCCGCCAACTTCTTTGTCCACCCGGTTACTTGGAACCCGCACCACCGGGAAACCATCGGCACCGAAGCAGTAGCAGGAGTACCCGCACACTACCCTGGAGCCCTCCAGGAGCGGCTCTACCGCCGATGAGGTACGCAGGGCGCCTGATGCCTGGAACACGCGTACACGGCCACTGAGAGAACGACTCAGACAGCGTCCTCTAGGCCCTTGGCGATGGCTTCGTCCTGACCCTTCACGACATGCGAGTAGATGTTCATGGTGGTCGACACTTGAGAGTGGCCTAGCCGCTTGCTCACGGCCGTGAACGACTCACCAGCCGCGATGGCCGTGGAGGCTGACCAGTGGCGCAGATCGTGGAAGCGGATGCTCTCCGGGAGTCCCGCCGCTCGCCGGATTTTGATGAACGACCGCGTGACGTAGGTGGGAAGCATCGGGGTACGGGGACCGGTGCGGTAACCCGAGAAGATGTAGCACTCATCAATGTCGTCCCGTGTGAGTCCCCACATCCCTTGATCGACCAGGAACTCGATGGTCGTAAGCCGCTCCCAGAGGATCGCCTGGACCTTCTCACTGATCGAAACCCACCGCCGGTAACCGTTCTTCGGAGACTTCGTGCCGCCGCCGCCACCCTGGACGTTGTAGGCGCTGGCATCAATCCGTAGCCGGTTACCCTCACGGTCCCAGTCCTTCCACTGCAAGGCACACAACTCGCCACGACGGCAACCGAGGTAGGCGCCCATCTTGATGATGTGGGCCATCTCGGGTGGACGGATGGCGTCTCCCGTGGCGTCAACCTTCGTGGCCTCTGCGATCAACCGCGCCAGTTGCTTGTTGGTCGGAGCCTCGACCGGCTGACGCTTCACCCTGACCTCTACCAGCCGGGCCGGGTTGGCCGGGATGTGACCCTGGTCCACCGCCCACTGGAGAGCACCGGAGAGGATGTGCTTGTAGTTGAGCAGGGTGCCGCTCTTGAGTCCCCGGTCGCTCATCTCGTCCAGCATGTCGGTGACGTCCTTCTTCGTGACGTTGAGCAGGCGAACGTTGGCGATGCCGGTGGCCTTGATCTTCCGTATGGTTGACTCATGGCCTTGCACGGTCGTGGGGGAGTAGTCCGGGTGGTTGCGGATGTGCTCAAGCCACTGGTCGCACCACTGGCCGACCGTGAGCTTCCCTTCCGGTGTGTGCCCCTTCTCCTGCTCCACGAAGGCAGCCAGGCGCGCCGATGCCGCCGACTCAGAGCCCTTGAAGGTCAGGGACGTCTGGACCGGGATCTTCCGGCCGTCGACCTCCCGGTAGCCCGACACCGCCCGCAGACGCCAGACACCAGGTCTGACCAGCGTCTTCGTCCCCATCTGCCCCTTAGTGCGTCCCATCTTGTCCCCCCGATGTCGCGTCTAGAATCCGTGCCTGGAAGTCTACTGAGAATAGACATGACCAGCAATAGCCCCAGGTCTAGACCTAAATTCTCTTGCTTCGACACGGAGACCCACGGGGGGACGTGCTCGGAGCTCATCGAGACGGTCGAGTTCGGCGGGTTCTTCGATGCCATCCGGGTGGCGTCGGCGGACTGGGACGGGACCGATCCGGTCCGTCGGGTCGGGGGCTAGGACGATGGGGCGGGTCGTGTTCCGGGAGGCCACGGTGCTCGATGGTGAGCATCTGCCGCGTGGCGGTTTGACGGTGGTGGTGGACGACAACCGGATCACGTCGGTGAGTGAAAGGGACCCGGTGGATCTCGGGCCCGAGGACAGGGTCGTCGACCTCGGTGGGCGGACGCTCATGCCGGGCATGGTGACGTGTCATTTCCACGCCACGTACCACGAGCTCGGGCTTCTGCCGGGGCCGTTCGGGCTGTCGGAGGCGCCCGCCCTCCAGGCCGTGCGGGCCGTCAAGAACCTCGAGAAGGTGCTCATGAGCGGGTTCACGTCGGCGGTGAGCGCGGGGGCGCCCTTCGGTATCGACGGCTCCATGGTCCAGGCCATCAAGGAGGGGGCCATCGCCGGGCCCCGGTTCGTGCCCGGTAGTCGCGACCTGAGCACGACCGGTCATGCCAACGACTATGCGCCGTGGTACTGGCGTGTGGGTGAACCGGGGGCGTTGCACCTGTGCGATGGGCCGGACGAGTTCCGCAAGGCGGTGCGGGAGGAGATCAAAGAGGGAGCGCGGATCATCAAGATGTTCGTCACCGGCGGTCACGGTGTCCCCCGGGCGCCGGAACGGATCGAGATGACGGCCGAGGAGATGGGAGCGGCCATCGAGGCGGCGCACCTGCGGGGGGCCAAGATCCGCGGTCACATCGCCAACCGCGAAGCCATCCTCATGGCCGTCGAGCTCGGGATGGACGTCATCGATCACGGAGACGGGATGGACGGTGAATGCATCGACCGGATCGTCGCCGCCGGGACGTTCGTGGTGCCGAGCATGTTCTTTCTGTTCAAGTATGCCGAACTGCTCAAGGGTCAGAGCCCGGCCATGGCCGAGGCTATGCAGGAGGAGCTCGACTCCGCCCTCGCCGTCCTCCCGATGGCGCACGACGCCGGGGTCAAGCTCGTTCTCGGCGACGACTACGGTGCCGCCGGGTTTCCGCACGGGATCTACGGGGAAGAGCTCGAATTCTATGTCAAGGTGGCCGGGATGGCCCCGCTCGATGTGGTGCGGTGGGCCACGGTCAACGGGGCCGCGCTCATGGGCCGGGGTGACGAACTCGGGGGTGTCAGCGCCGGCAAGTTGGCCGACCTTCTCGTCGTCGACGGTGATCCGATCGCCGACATCGCGGTCCTGGCCGATCGGACACGGATCCTGGCCGTCATGAAGGACGGTCAGTTCATGAAGGACGAGCTGGCTTCCTGAAGGGAGCCGGTATGCCCCGCGGCGGTGCGGGCCTGACGGTGGTGGCGGTTCTCTTCGTGGCCCTGATGACAGCGGCTTGTGACGCGGGCCGATCGGGCATCAGATCGGGAACCGGGGATGGCGCCGGCACGTCGGCTCCGGTGGACACGACCAGCACGACTGCCACCACGGTGACGTCGTCGTCGACGACGGAAACCCAACCGGGCATCACGCCGTACCCGACGACAACCGTCGTCCACTGGGGCAACTACCACCCGGCAATGTCGGCGGTCACGAGCAAACCTGAGCATCCTGTTTCGGAGATGGCTGCTACATGAAGGAGTCGTCGACCGAGAGTCCGAGCGCGTCGTCGCCCCCGGTGATGATGGGCTGACAGTTCCCCCATCCCTCCCCACCATCGGTCGGGTCGGTGACGTGGATGACGGTGTCGCGGATCTGGTGCAGTCGCCGGGCCGTGGCCGGTTCGGTGCAGTCGGCGATGTGCTCGCCGTCGACGACGAGGTCGCCGCGCCATTCGCCGTGGTGGTGGCCGTCGAAGCCGAAGTAGAGCCCGGCCCCCAGATGGAAGCCGGTGTCGGAGACCACCTCGACGCCGAGCAGGCNNACGGTGCGCACCGATCCGTCAGCCGTGGTTGCGTGGATCCGTCCCCCGCGCAGCCGGCGGGTGGCGGGGTCGAAGGTCAACTCGGGTTCGATGTCGACGAAGGGCACCTGGACGCCGTCGGGCGATTCGACCCCGCCCGTCACCACATGCTTGTGGACGAATCCCGGTCCCTGGAAAATTTGGTAGTGGAGAAACAGCCCGTAGCGCGAACCGTCGGGACGCTCCATGGCGATGGGGCTCCAGATCATCCGGAACGACATCCCGGCCAGGGGGTCGCCCGGTTCCAGGTCCTGCGGCGGGAGCCCGACGTCGTAACGCACTCCCCATGAGTGGTCGCGGGTCGACACCCATGTCTCGGGTGAAAACTCGGTGCGCTCCCCGTCGACCTCGACCCAGCCCCGGGCCAGCCCGATCTGGTGATAGCGGACGAGGTCGGTGGCCACCCGGTAGCCGCTGCGCATGTGGCTCCGGTCCTCCATGAACGGCGGCACGATGGCGTCGAACTGCCACTCGAAGGCGACCGGCTGCGTGGCGTTGGCGTCGAGTGCGAAGGTCACCGTCTTGAGCGGGACGTCCACCTGGTAGTGGATGGGACCGATGACGGTCGCCTCCGGATCTGACGCCAGGCGCCGGCTGGCTCGGACCGTCATCTGTTCGACACCGCGCGAGATCCCGGCGTAGCCGTCCATGACATTGCGGTTGGTGTACTTCCCCAGTCCGAAGCCGAGCTGGATGCTGCCGTCCTTGGCCGCGGCCATGGCGCAGACCTTCTCAGTCCACGACGGGTCGCTTGATCCCGTCACGGCGAAGGTGTCGGCGATCTGGTGGCTGAAGCCCTCGTCGGCAGCCAGAAGGGGACCGATGGGGTTCGTCATGTGCCGCTCCCGTAGGTGCCGTCGAGCATCTGCTCCAGAGTGGCCCGGTGCATGATCAGGTCGTCAGGGTCAGGAGGCATCTCCATCTCGCCGAAGAGGATCGAGCGGCGGGCCACCCTGGACATGACGATGGCATGCCGGAGCGACGCGTAGACGGTGTAGAACTCGAGGTCCCTCGGCGTATGGCCGGTGAAGGATTCGTAGGCGGCGGCCACGTCGTCGAGGCGCATGAAATGGGGCATCCCGGGCAGGCCCAACTGCACGGCGAGGTCGTCGAGAAAACGGTGGAGGAAGATCATCCAGGCCAGGTCGATCTCACGGGGACCAACCGCCGCCATCTCCCAGTCGAGCACGGCNNATGCCCGGGAGCCCGGCCTGGATGGCGATGTCGTCGAGGAACCGGTGCAGGTAGACCATCCAGCCGATGTCGATCTCGCGCGGCCCGACCGCCACCATCTCCCAGTCGAGCACCGCCACCGGTTCGAAGTCGCGGAACATCATGTTGCCGATGCGGGAGTCGCCCCAGGAGATGACGGTCTCACCCTCGTCGGTGGGCCAGTGGTCATCGAGCCAGGTGAAGGTGCGCTCGATGAGCGGCGATCGGGCTCCCTCGCCAGCCACCCATTCGTAGAAGGCAGCCGTGTCGGCCACGTGCCGGCGCATGGCGCTGTCGCCGGGACGATCGAGCTCCAAGAAGGCGAGATCTTGAGGGGTCACGTCCATGTCGTGCAGCTCGGCCAACACCCGGACCGACGAGGTCTGCAGCCGCTCCTGGTCGGCCGGGGCCGCTTCGGACAGCCACGAACCGAACGGGTAGGGCATGATGTCGGGGGGGACGATGCCGTCGACGCGTTCCATGACGAAGAACGGCGATCCGATGTGGGATTCGTCGGGTTCGAACCAGAGAGTGCGCGGAACGGGGACCGAGGAGTGCTCGGCCACCAGGCCCATCACGCGGAACTGGCGCTCGAGGTCGTAGACGGGGAAGACGGGCACGTTGGCGGGGTCGGGACGGAGACGGGCCGCACAGGCCTCTGTCCGCTCGGTGCCGTTCTCGTGCCACGTCGCCTCGAAGAGAAGCGTCTCGCTCGACATGCCGTTGGACTCCGGTACCACCAGCTCCGAGACGTGGGGACGGTCCACCTTGCCCGCCAGCCAGGTCACCAGGCGCCCGTGCAACTCGTCGCGATCGCGGGTGGACGTCGTCGGTCGCTGGTTGGGCTCGGTCGGTTCGTCGGTCACGGTGCCACCGACCCGAAGTCGGCGAAGCCCGACGGGTCGTG
>PKWD01000235.1 GCA_003131945.1 Acidimicrobiaceae bacterium | reverse complement strand
AATGACACCGGAGGCGACGGCGGCCCGCACCTCGTCGACGAGTGCCACCGCTTGACGTGAAGTGTGGGCGTCGGTGCCCACACAGACGAGGCCGACCACCCCGGCGTCAGCCGCCTCTTGCACGGCCTGCAGGGCCTCGACCCCGCCGGGCCGATAGGTGTCTTGGATATGGCAGTGCGAATCGATCCACCGCCCGTCACCGCTCGGGGAAACGGAGGCGGCGGTCGCCGTCATTCCTTGCGGCGCGGGAACAACGGTGACCCTCGCTCCACCGTCAGCCCACCGGGGTAACCGCCCCATGCCGCGTCTTGCGGTACACGACAGGCGGCCGGTTCACCGCTGAGCCCGAGCCGTCGCCATATCTCGGTACTGGTGTCGGGCATCGCCGGCCACGCCAGAAGGGCGACGATCCGCAACGACTCCAACGCGCTCCCGAGCACGGCGTCGACCTCCGGTCCCGGTTCGGACTTCCACGGCTCGGATGTTTCGAGCTCGGCGTTCGTCTCGCGGATCAACCGCCAAGTCGTCTCGAGGGCGATGTGTGGTTGCGCCGCCGACCATGCGGCGATGACGTCGGTGAGAACACCGTCAGCCACGTCGCGCAGACGACTGGTCGTATCGGGCGCCGGTCCTATGCCTCCACATTTCGAGCCGACGACCGTTGACACCCGTGCCATCAAATTGCCGAGATTGTTGGCCAGATCAGCGTTGTAGCGGGCCGTGACCCCTTCGTAGGAGAAGTCGCCGTCGCTNNGAAATTTGGTTGAACGCCGTCTTCGACATTTTTTCCCCACCCACCAACAGGTACCCGTGCACCGAGACGCGGGGCGGGTCGATGCCGGCGGCCATGCACATAGCCGGCCACCAGACGCAGTGGAAGCGGATGATGTCCTTGCCGAGCAGATGATGAACGGCCGGCCACCAATGGTCGAAGCGTTCCTGGTCCTCGCCGTAGCCGATGGCTGTCAGGTAGTTGATGAGCGCGTCGTACCAGACGTAGAAGACGTGACGGGTGTCCCAAGGGACCTCCACGCCCCACCGCGTCGAGGTGCGCGTGATCGAGATGTCCTCGAGACCGGACTTGATGATCCCCAATGCTTCGTTGCGCTTGACGGTGGGGTGGATGGCGTCGGGATGGTCCTCGTACCACTGCAGCAGCCGGTCACCGAAGGCGCTGAGTTTGAAGAAGTAGTTCTCCTCCTCAAGCATCTCGACGGGCCGACCATGGATGGCGCACTTGCCGTCGACGAGATCGGACTCCTTCTTGTAGTCCTCGCAGTAGACGCAGTAGAGGCCCTGATAAACCCCGAGCTCGGTGTAGCCGTTGTCATGGATCTTCTGCAGGAAGTGCTGCACCGCTCGGTGATGCCGGGGCTCGGTGGTGCGGATGAAGTCGTCGTTGGAGATGTTGAGGGTGTCCCAGGCCTCGACGAAACGCTCCGAGGTGCGGTCCACCCACTCCTGCGGACTCACCCCGTTGGCCTCCGCCGCCCGGGCGATCTTGTCCCCGTGCTCGTCGGTCCCGGTGAGGAAGAAGACGTCGTCGCCTGACAACCGGTGCCAACGGGCCAGCGCGTCAGCGGTGACCGTGGCGTACGCGTGGCCGAGATGGGGCACGTCGTTCACGTAGTAGATGGGCGTCGTCACATAGAACGGGGGCACCGACCCAGCGTACCGACCTCATCCACCTCGCCTGTCCGGGCCAGATGGACGGCCGTCGTCTACCAGTTGGCCACGTGGCAACCGCCGTGTCCCGTGCGCTCCACGTAACGCTGGTGATAGGCCTCGGCCGGCCAGAAGGTCGCCGCCGCTGCCACCTCGGTCACGATGGGCCGACCGAAACGCTCCTGGAACTTCTGCAAGGACTCCTTGGCCGCCAGCTCCTGCTCCGGACTGTGGAAGTAGATGCCGGAGCGGTACTGGGTCCCGATGTCCGGTCCCTGCCGGTTCGGTGTGGTGGGGTCGTGATGACGGAAGAACTCCTCGAGCAGGTGGTCATAGGACACCTGGGCCGGGTCGTACGTCACGAGGACGGCCTCGGCATGTCCCGTCCTCCCCGAGCACACCTGCTCGTAGGTCGGGGCGTCCTGAGCGCCGCCGGTGTAGCCCGAGACGGCGTCTACAACTCCGGGAATCGTGAGGAAGAACTCCTCGACCCCCCAGAAGCAACCGGCGGCGAAGGTCGCCAGGGCCAGGCCCTCCGGGGCGTCACCGGGCTCCACCGCCGGGGCCTGTGCCTTGTCCCGACCGAATATCGACATGTCGTACTCCTTTCGAGGGGTCGGCCCCGAGAACAACTGTGGGCCGCACCGTTTTCAACAGTGGTACTGCGCCGGGCATTCCGCCCCGGGGCTCCTTCGTCAGCGCCCCGTGGCCGGGTCCTCGTCCTGGCGCCGCAGGACCAGAGCCAGTTCGTAGACCTGGCGCCGCGACGCCCCCAGCTCCGCCGCCACCGTCGCCGTGGCGTCACGCCAGCTGGCGCCCCCGTCGACCTGACACCTCAGGGCGGCCACCAGATCGGCCTCGTTCGCCGGCGGCGCCGGAGCGGCCCCGCCGAGGACCACGACGACCTCACCGCGCACCTCCCGGGCGGCGAATTCCTCGGCCGCCTGGGCCAGGCTCCCCCGCCACACCTCCTCGTGCAGCTTCGTCAGCTCACGGGCCACGGCCACGGCCCGGTCCGGTCCGCAGGCGGCGACCAGATCGGCCAGGGTGGCCGCCAGCCGACCGGGAGCCTCGTGGATCAGCGTCGTGCGCTCCTCGGTGGCCAGTGCCTCGAGGCAACGGCGACGGTCGGGCCCGCGGCGGGCCAGGAAACCCTCGAAGCAGAAGCGATCGGTGGGCAGACCGCTCACGACCAACGCCATCAACGCTGCGCTCGGTCCCGGCACCGCCGTCACCTCGGCCCCGGCGGCCACCGCGCCCGCCACCAGACGGGCACCGGGATCCGAGACCGTCGGCGTTCCGGCGTCACTCACCACCGCCACCGTCTTTCCCGATGCCAGCAGGGCCAGCAGTTCCGGAAGACGAGCCGCCTCGTTGCGGTCATGCAGCGACAGCAACCTCTGACCGGTGATGCCGGCGTGGGTGAGAAGCCCGCGCGTCCGGCGCGTGTCTTCGCAACAGACGAGATCGGCCTGACGCAACGCCTCCACCGCCCGCGGCGACAGATCGCCCAAGTTGCCGATCGGCGTGGCCACGATCACCAGACGGCCGCCGGCGACGGCGGACGCATCGGGCGGCGCCGGGCCCGCCGTCACTGGGGGTCGTGCAGCTCGAGGCGGTCACCGGGGCGCAGCCGCCAGCGCTCGAAAGCGCCCGACTGCGCCTCGAGAACGGTCCGACAGCGCCGACGGGGGAGCGTGACGTGCCACGGTGCCAGGTGGACGGTGTCGACCACCGCCAGCTCCCGGTCGAGAAAGGCCACGTCGAGGGCGAAGCGCATTCCGAAGGCGTGCAGGGCCCCGCTCGTGTGGGGGATCAGAAATGCACCCTCGTATTCGTGACGGCCGAGCAGCCCCTTGTTGCGGGACAACAGAGAATCGGCCATCTCCGCGGCCGCCAGCACCTCGCCGTCACGCAACAGCCACATCGTCCAACAACCACATCGTCGCCGTCACCGTTGCGCCACCGCCCTCACACGTTGAACCGGATCTCGAGCACATCGCCGTCGAGGACGTGGTAGTCCTTGCCCTCGAGGCGGATCCGCCCGGCCGCTTTGGCCTTGGCCCACGAGCCGCACTCGAGAAGCTCGTCCCAGTGGATGACCTCGGCCCGGATGAAGCCCCTCTGCAGGTCCGAATGGATGACGCCGGCACACTCCGGCGCCGTGGCCTCGGCCCGGAAGCTCCAGGCGCGTGACTCCTTGTCGCCCGTGGTGAGAAATGTCCGCCGGCCCAGCAGCTGATACGCACCACGGGCCACGCGCGGCAGCGCCCCTTCGCCCAGACCCAAGCCCTCGAGGAGTTCGGTCCGCTGGTCGAGGGGAAGTTGCGCCGTCTCCGCCTCCAGCTGGACGCAGACACCGAGCGCCTCGCCATGGCCTCCGAGCGCGTCGACCACCGGGCCGACGATGGCCTCGGCCTTGTCGAGCTGGTCCTCGCCCAGGTTGACCACGGCCAGAACGGACTTGTCGGTCAGAAGGAAGAAATGCCGCAGCAGGGCCCGCTTCTCGGCATCGAGCCCCGACCGGTAGAGAGGCACACCGCCGGAGAGAACCTCGAGAGCGGCCTCCATGGCCGCCACCTCGGCCGTCAGGCTCTTGTCGAGCCGCGATGCTTTGCGGCGCTTCTCGATCTGGGACTCGATGGTTCCCACATCGGCCAGGACCAGCTCGAGCTCCAAGGTGGCCAGGGCGTCGACCGGGTCGGTGTCACCCGGTGCTTCGTCGGTTTCGAAGGCCCGCAGCACCAGACACAGGGCATCCACCTCCCGGATGCCGGCCAGGAACCGGTTGCCGAGACCTTCACCCGTCGACGCGCCGGGGACCAGACCGGCGATATCGACGACCTCCATACCGGCGTGGACGATCTTCTTGCTGGCGCTCATCGTGGCCAGGGCGTCGAGCCGGGCGTCGGGCAGGGGGGCGATGGACACCGACGACTCGGTGGTGGTGAAAGGGTGGGGCGCCACCGCCGCGTTCGCCCGGGTCAGAGCGTTGAACAAAGACGTCTTCCCGGCGTTGGGCAGACCGACCAGACCGAGGCGCTCCATCGGGCCTGACGCTACTCGGCCTCCCCGGGCCCTTTAAGCGTCGGTCGTGGCCCCTGGCGCCGGGGCAGTAACCTTGACTTTCATGTCGAAGCGGACCAACAAGCTCAAGATCCGAGCCAAGAAGAAGGCCAACCACGGCAAGCGGCCGAACGCCGGTCGCGGCTAGGCATTCCCTGGCTCAGGGACGCCAGCCGACGTCGCGCTGCCCCACCAGGTCCACCAGGATCGTGGGCAGGTCCGAGATGATCCCGTCGACCCCCAGGTCGATGAGGCGCGCCATCTCTTTCTCGTCGTTGATGGTCCAGGCATGGACGGCGAGGCCCTGGCGGTGGGCCGCCTCCACGAAACGCTCGTCGACGAGTACCTGGTCGCCGTAGACAGCCGGCACCTGCAGAGCCACATGGCGCATGGCTTGGGGCTCCGCGCCCTGGGTCAGCGCCCGCCAGAACTCGGCCACCGCCAGGGTTCCGGCCGAGGTGGCCACGTCCGGCGCCCACCGGGAGAACGCCTCCGAGGCGATGTCGAGAAACGACGCCACGATGACCCGGTCGAGGTGGTCGTGCCCGGCCAGCGTGGTCGCCAGCCGCTCCTCATAGGCCGCCACGGCCGGGGCCGTGGCCTTGATGTCGAGGTTGAGAGCCACTGCCGGGTACTCGTCGAGCAGGGCCAGAACTTCGTCCAACGTGGCGACTGCGAAGTCGAGATCGTGCGGCGCCCGCCCCCGGTAGGGATAGGCGTCGGGCTCGAGTCCCGGGGTGACGTCGGCACCGGGGGCGAACCAGTAGGCGTTGTCGAGGGCCCGGACCTCGGCCAGGGTCAGGCTGTGGATGGCACCGTGTCCATTGGTGGTGCGGTCGACCGTTTCGTCGTGGCCCACCACCAGGTGCCCGTCGGATGTGGCGTGCACATCGAGCTCGATGCCCGTGGCCCCGAGCTCGAGCGCCCGGCGGATGGCGAACAGCGTCGACGAGGGCGCCTCCCAGGCCCCAGCCTGGTGGGCGTAGGAGATGACGCGGCGTCCGAGCCACGGGTTTCCGGGGGCAACGGCCATAGACGGAAAGGTAGCCTCCGGCCATGCTCGACCACATCCTGGTGGACGTCATCTCCCAGACCCGCCACGCCCTGGAGGACGCCCTCCTGCAGCGCCAGGCCGTCGAGGAGCGCTTCCAGGTCGACGTCTTCCTGGGCGACGTGTCCTGGGAGACCTCCTACTCCCTCCCCGGTGAGGAGAAGCCACCCCGGGTCCGGGCCGACGTCTCGGTGGACTGGCCCACCTGGAGCCAGAGCGCCTACCGGTCCTGGTCCATCGGCGAACCCCCCGAGGACCTCCCCGAGGTCGTGGTCGAGATCACCCTGCGTCTCCAGCGCCTCTCGGCCATGCCCGATCTCGACGTCGTCCTCG
Organism: Acidimicrobiaceae bacterium; assembly: GCA_003131945.1. The sequence goes on along the minus strand of PKWD01000235.1, from coordinate 2,497 downwards.
CCTGCCTGCCCGAGGAGAGCCCGGCCATCGGCACCGACACCCTGGTGCGCGCCGCTCCCGTCGTCGAGCAGGTCCACGAGCCCGGTCAGGATCCCCGCTACGCCGTGGAGACCTCTTACCAGGGCACCATCCGCCTGGACGAGGCCGCCCTCGAGGATGCCGCCAGCCTGGCCGCCCCCGCCGGTCAGCTGGCCCGCTGGGTGGCCTCGGTCCTCGTGCGCCTGGGCGACCTCCGCCTGGCCTATCTGCCCCCCGACCCGGCTCCGGCCGACGAGGGCCACTGACCAGCCACGATCTTCGGCCCCGGCGGCCGGCCGTCACTTGGCCGCCACGGTCAAGGCGAGCATCTCCGTGGCCTGACCGGCGGTGCCGACGGCCAGGGGCATCGACGGGGCGGTTAGCGATTAGGACAGGCCGGCCGCTTTGGCCAGGAGCCGGAGGTCGGCCTGGGGACGGGCCCCGAGGTGCGAGATGACCTCCGCCGCACACAGCCCGGCCAGCCGGCCGCAACTCTCCGGTTCGTAGCCGTGGGTGAGCCCGTAGAGAAAGCCGGCGGCGTAGAGGTCTCCGGCGCCGGTGGTGTCGACGACATGTTCCACCGGCTCGGCCGCCACCGCCACCGGTCCCGAGGCGGTCACGATGACCGAACCGGCCGCCCCTCGCGTCAAGGCGGCGAGCAATCCCGTCTCCTCCACGGCCGAGACGGCGTCGTCCAAGGTCGATGCGTCGAACAGCATCGTCACCTCTTCCTCGTTGGCGAAAAGCACGTCGACCTCGCCGTGCAGCAGGTCGAGAAACTCCCGACGGTTCCGGCTCACACAGAACGGATCCGAGAGGGTGAGCGCCACCAGGGCGTCGGCCCCGTGCGCCACCTCCATGGCCCGCCGCAGCGCCTTCTTGGCCGGAGGCTGGTCCCACAGATAACCCTCGAGGTACACCACCGAAGCCCGGGCCAGAAGACCTTCGTCGAGGTCCTCGGGACCGAGGGCCGACGCCACCCCGAGGTGGGTGGCCATCGTCCGCTCCCCGTCCTCGGTGACCAGGATCAGGCACCGCCCCGTGGCCCGTTCGGCGCCCGCCGCGTCCGAGGCCGGCACCGTCGAGATACGGGCCACCGCCACTCCGGCGGCCACGATGTCGTGGAGGAACGTGGTCCCGAACGTGTCGTCGGCCACCTTGCCGATATAGCCCACCCGGCCCCCTAAGGCGGCCACCCCGACGGCCGTGTTGGCCCCCGAGCCGCCCGACACCTCGACACCGGCTCCCATCCCCTCATAGACCGTGCCCGAGCGGGCGAGGTCCACCAGCTCCATGCTGCCCTTCACCAGATCGAGTCGACCGAGGTCGTCGTCGCTGGCCCGGGCGAGAACGTCGACGAGGGCGTTGCCGACAGTGACGACATCGAGCCGCCCGCTGTCCATGCCGTCGCCGTCAGAAGGTTCGCTATGGGTGTCGGACACGGACCCGGAACCTACTTCCTGGGCCGACGGCCGACGCCACCACCGGTACCGGCGCTCCGAGGGGCCATTGATAGCGTGCAGCCAATGACCGACACCAGGGCCTCCACCAGCAGTGATCCCTCCGCCGCCCACCGGCTCCCCTACACCGTCGAGCCCCGGCGTTACGAGATCCGGCTCGCTCCCGACCTGGCCGCCGCCACCTTCGCCGGCGAGGTCGTCATCGAGTCCATCGCCCACGAGCCCGTCACCACCATCGCCCTCCACGGCGCCGAACTGGCCGTCACCTCGGCCGAGGTCGTCGTCGACGGCACTCCCCGGCTCGCCACCGCCGCCGTGCACAGCGACTCCGAGCGGATCGTCCTCACCCTGGCCTCGCCCGTCGGGCCCGGGCCCATCGCCATGCGCGTCGCCTTCACCGGGATCCTGAACGACAAGCTCCACGGCTTCTACCGCTCGACCTACACCGACCCCGCCGGCCACGCCCACGTCCTCGCCACCACCCAGTTCGAAGCGACGGACGCACGGCGGATGTTCCCCTGCTTCGACGAGCCCGACCGCAAGGCCGTCTTCTGCGTCACCCTCGACGTGCCCGCCGGACTCGACGCCTTCTCCAACGCCCCCGAGCTGTCGGAGTCGCCCCTGCCCGACGGCGCCCGCCGCGTCCGCTTCGCCGACACCATGGTGATGTCGACCTACCTCGTCGCCTTCGTCGTGGGCGAGCTCGTGACGAGCGATCCACTCGATGTCGACGGCACCCCCGTGCGCATCGTCCATGTCCCCGGCAAGGGCGACATGACCTCCTTCGCCCTCGAGGCCGCCGCCCACGCGCTGCGCTTCTTCACCCAATGGTTCGGCATTGCCTACCCGGCCGAGAAGCTCGATCTCCTGGCCATCCCCGACTTCGCCTTCGGAGCCATGGAGAACCTGGGCTGTGTCACCTTCCGCGAAGCCCTTCTCCTCGTCGACCCGGCCCGCGCCTCGCGCCTCGAGCTCGAGCGGATCGCCGACGTCATCTCCCACGAGATCGCCCACATGTG
>PKWD01000347.1 GCA_003131945.1 Acidimicrobiaceae bacterium | reverse complement strand
CCGGCGACGGCGTCGCTCGTGCGCGAGGCTCGGCGGCGTTTCGGAGTGCCGGTCATCGTCCGGTACACCTGCACCGAAGCCGGGGTGGGGGTGGGCACGGTGGTCGACGACCCCCCCGAGGACGCCGAGGAATCGGTGGGCCGGGCCCGCGCCGGGGTGGAGCTCACCATCCGCGACGACGACGATCGACCGCTGCCGGCGGGAGAGACGGGCCAGGTGTGCCTGGCTTCGGCGGCGGTGATGGCCCGCTACCACCGCGACCCGGCGGCCACCGCCGCCGCCCTCACGGCCGACGGCGCCGTGCGGACCGGCGACCTCGGCTTTGTCGACGAGCGGGGCCGGCTTCATCTGTCGGGGCGGAGCAAGGAGATGTACGTCCGGGGTGGTTACAACGTGTTCCCGCTGGAGGTCGAGGAGGTCCTGGCCGACCATCCGGCCGTGGCCCATGTGGCCGTCGCCCCCCGCCTCGATCCGGTCATGGGAGAGATCGGGGTGGCCGTCGTGGTGACCAGGGCCGGGGTCGAGGCGCCCACCCTCGAGTCGCTGCGGGCCCATGCCAAGAGCAGGCTGGCCGCCCACAAACTTCCCGAGGCCGTCGTCCTCACCGATGAGTTGCCCCGGACGGCCATGGAGAAGATCGACCGCCGGGTCCTGGCCCAGATGGTGGCGGCCGCCACGTCACGGTGAGCCAGGGTCCGGCCGTGGGTCGACCCATGCGACTGCCGGAGGCGGTGTCGACGCCCCGATTGACCCTGCGGCGATGGGGGCCGGCCGACGCCTCGGCCCTGTCGACGGCGGTCGAGTCGAGCCTCGATCACCTCCGGCCGTGGATGAGCTGGGCCGCCGACGAACCGCTGTCGGCCGAGGCACGCCTCGATCTCATCCGGGCCTTCGAGGCCGACTGGGAGTCGGGGGGCGACGTCGTCTACGGGGCCTTCCTCGGCGACGCCGTCATCGGGGGCAGCGGCTTCAACCGCCGGGGTGGTCCGGACACGCTCGAGATCGGCTACTGGGTGCACGTGGACCATGTGCGACAGGGCTTCGCCACCGAGATGGCGTCATCGTTGACCGACGCCGCTTTCATGATCGACGGTGTCGAGCGGGTCGAGATCCATCACGACCGCGCCAACGGGCGGAGCCGTGCCGTTCCGAAGCGCCTGGGCTTCACCTTCGCCGGCGAACATCCCGATGCCGTGGTGGCCCCGGCCGAGGAGGGGATCGACTGCCGCTGGGTCATGCTCCGCCCGGCATGGGTCAAGCGTCGAGATCAGCGGCGATGAGGATGTCGTCNNCCTGCTCCATGATGTCGGCGGCCAGCTCGGTGTCGTCGGGGCCGTCGGTGTCGTTGACGGCGTCGATGATGGCAGTGGCCATGTCGGTGGCCTCGAGGACCCCGTAGTGCATCATGTCGCCCTCGGCCCAGGCCGTGAAGGCGGCGGCGGCCGTCTCGGGGTCCCAGCCGTCGGCGAAGGCCGTGACCGTCGGGCCCACGGCCACACACAGCACGCGCAGTCCCGGTTCTTCGTGGCGCAGCCCTTTGGCCATCTCGGCCAGCGCCGCCTTGGTGGCTCCGTAGACGGTGAGCCAGGGCCAAGGATGATCCCCCATGGTGGTGGTGGTCACCATCACGACGGGGTCCGCAGCGCGGCGCAGGTGCTCGAGGGCATGCGCCACCACCGTGGCCGCCCCCACCAGGTTGGTGGCCAGCAGGTCGTGCCACTGCGCCGGGCTGGCGTCGGCCACGCGCAGCAGAGATGAGGAGCCCGACAGGTAGAGAACCACGTCGATCCCGCCCATGAACTGCGCCGCCGCCTCGACGAGGGCCCGGCAGTCGTCGAGGCTGGTCACGTCGCAGGGCCAGGCGCGCGCGTCACCGCCGGCCCGGCGGATCTCGTCGGCCGCCTCCTCCACCAGGTCGAGGCGGCGTGCCCCCAGGGCCACGCGCGCCCCGGCCGCGGCGGCGGAGAGGGCCAGGGCCCGGCCGATACCCGACGAGGCCCCCACCACCAGGACCCGCCGCCCCTCGAGTCCTCTGCTGTGCGCCATGCGGAGGCCGAGCGTACCGCCGCAAGCCTGACGGCGCCGTCAGGTTCGGCGCCGGTGACGTACCATCACCGGGTGACCGCCAACGGGCCCCCTTTTCGTCTCCTGCCGCGCCTCGACAAGACCCACCGGTTCTTCTGGACGTCCGGGGAGGACGGGAAGCTGCGTTTCCAGCGCTGCGGCGAGTGCCAGCACTACGTCCATCCGCCCGCCCCCCGTTGTCCCTACTGCCTGGCCGACGCCCTCACCCCCGAGGTCGTGAGCGGCCGCGGCGTCGTCCACTCCTTCACCGTCAACTGCCAGCAGTGGGTACCGGACGCCGAGCCCTACGTCATCGGGCTCGTCACCATCGCCGAACAGGACGACGTCCGGCTCACCACCAACATCATCGACACCGAGGCCGACAACGTGGCCATCGGCATGGAGGTCGAGGTGGCCTTCGAACACGTCGACGACGTCTGGTTGCCCCTGTTCCGGCCGACCGAGCCCATAACGGCGGGGCCATGAGGTCGGACCAGGTTCTCGAGAGGAAGGCCGTCATCTCGGGCATCGGGCAGTCGGCGGTGGGCCGGCGCCTCGGACGCAGCGACCTCGACCTCACGGTGGAGGCCGCTCTCGTGGCCATCGAAGACGCCGGCCTCACCCGGGACGACATCGACGGCTTGTCCACCTACCCGGGCATGGGCATGGGTCCGGGTGGATTCGCCGGACCCTCGGGTCCCGACGTCCAGGACGCGCTGCGGCTGAAGCTCAATTGGCACGACGGCGGCGGTGAAGGGGCGGGGCAGATGCGGGCCGTCATCGCCGCCTGCCTGGCCGTCGCCGCCGGGCTGGCCCGCCACGTCCTCGTCTACCGCACCGTCACCGAGTCCACGGCCCAGGGCAGTGGCGGTCGTCAGGCTCTCGGTGGGATCGGCATGGGTGGCATGGGCGGCTCGGGCGGGGGCCCGCCCCGGATGACGGGGTTCATGCAGTGGACGATCCCCTTCGGCGCCGTCTCCGCCGGCAACTGGCTGGCCCAGGTGGCCCGGCGTCGCATGCACGAGTTCGGGCTGACGCGCGAGCAACTGGCCCAGATCGCTCTGAACGGTCGCCGCAACGCCGCTCTCAATCCGAAGGCGATCTTCCGCCAGCCCCTGACCATGGAGGACTACCTGGCGGCGCGGATGATCTCGACACCGCTCTGCTTGTTCGACTGCGACGTCCCCCGC
>PKWD01000092.1 GCA_003131945.1 Acidimicrobiaceae bacterium | reverse complement strand
TGGGCGTCGTGTTCACCCCGGGGGTGGCGAGTGTAACGGTGAAGCACTCGCTCGCCGGGTTGGATTCCGCCGATACGGGCAAGTAGTTGCCGTCGCCGCCGTAGCTGGCGTTGAAACAGTACGTGCCGGTGGAAGTCGGCGTGAAGGCGCCAGCCCCTAACGTGTACGTTGCCACCGCCCCCGACGTCGACGTCGGCGCCGTCAACGATCCTACCGACGTACCACCGCTGCAGACGGTGCCTTGGGTGCTCTCTTTGCAGACCGAGAAGCTGACGGTGCCGGTGGGCGCCGTTCCCCCGACTCCGGTGACCGTGGCCGAGTCAGTCGATGACGTGCCGAGGACGATGCCGTTCGGGTTGGCTGGGGTCGTGGTGAACCCGGGAGTTGCCGTCGTGACGGTGAAGCACTCACGGGTGGTGGAGCCGTCCGATCCGCCGGCGTAGTTGCCGTCGCCCGAGTAGACGCCCAAGAAGCAGTAGGTGCCGGTGGCCGGCGCCGTGAAGGCGGGGCTGGTGGCCGTGGCCGTGCCCGCCGAGCCCGCCACGGTGACCACTCCCAGCTTGGTGCCGGACGTGGTGCAAGTGGTGGCGGAGGGCCCACACACGTAGAAGGTGACGGTGCCCGTGGGGGTGACCGTTCCCACCCCGGTGACCGTGGCACCGTCGGTGTTCGAGTTCCCGAGCACCACGGACCCGTTCGCGGGGGCGGTGGTGACCTTTGGCGCTGGTGGAACGCAACCCGTCGGCAACGAAACCGACCCCGAATCCGTCGTACTGTATCCGTCGGACCAGACTCCTTTTACGGTGAGGGTGGCCGAGCCGGTGGTCGATCCGGGAAGCACCTGTGTCATGGTGCCCGTCTTGTAAGGCTGGTTGGGGCTGGCCGCAATAGCGACCGGTGAACCCGACACGGTGGAGACACCCCCGGTGGCGGAGACCACTGAAGCGGTCTCGCTGAGGTTGTAGTCGTTGGCGATCGTCCAGGTGATGTCTTCGAATCCTCCCACCGTGGAACAGGAGGCGACGCCGGTTACGACGTTGTCGTGAGCGGACGCGGCGGTGGGATCGATGACAACGGATGCGACCACGCCCAGCAGCACGATGACCGCGGCCCCGCCGGCTCTCAACGGCCGGCGTGTCAGCCGATGTGTCCCATGACCGTTATCGGGATGCGTTCTCAGGTTGATCCCACCTTTGCGGCGGCGTCGGGTGAGGCCGCCGTCTCACTCGTCACGGTTCCCCCCCCGTTTTGGTTCCCACATCACTGTGTGATGGAGGTACCTCGAAGACAGACCGTGGCACTGGCAGTGTGTGCCTTTCTACGTGTTGTGAGTTACTACTCTTTGTGGGCACGTTACAAGTGAGTGTGCTGACGTCACCATCGTCATGAATGAGGATTCTTTATACGGTTCGCCTGACCACTAAAAGCGGGTTTATTAGCGATTTACAGACGTATTCGCTTTCTTTGTGTCAGCATTAGCGCTATCAGTGGTCGCCATTCGAGGTCCGGACTTACTGATACGCCGCTTTGTCGGCTGTTCCCGACAGCGTGAAGCCCGCCAACGGATGACACCGGTGCCGGCTAAAGGCGGCCCTACGCCGCCATCGGCCTCCCCGACGACCGGGCCGTCCCGTTCAGAGGTATGGCAGACCGGGTCGACATCGCCGAAGACGGCACCCTCCAGGTCGTCGGCTACAAGAGGGGACCCGACCGCGGCTCCGGATATCTAGGCGAGGAAAACTCCGACACCCGGGGCCACAAGCGCCAGCGCGCCCGTTACGGCCAGGTCGAGCGCAGGTAATCCGTCAGCCCCGAGGTGCTGGCCCGGGTGGGCCAGAACCGTCGGGGCCATGGTGGCCGGGATCCTCCCCCACTACCGGACAGCCTCCAGCGCCCCTTCTGGGCGGCGCCGTTCCCGATGCTCGCCACCTCGGGCTGGCTAACTGGCGTCGAATACCCGCGTGGTCACGGAGAAATGGTTGGAGTGGAGCTGTGTGGCCTTCACGGTCGCCGGCGTCAGCCATACACCGTAGGTGTCGTCCGAGATGGTGTTATGCGACACGGTGAACGTGTACTTGGTGGCATCGGACCAGATGAGAATCCCTGTCGTGAAGCCGTCCGTCGGCGTGCTGTCAGTACCGTCGGCCAGATCCACGTTGTTCTGGCCGATCGTGTTGTCGGTGAACACGTTGCCGTTCACGTAGGCATTGGCCTGATGGCTGTGGACCGAGATACCGGCGAGACCATTCCCCTCGATGAGGTTGCCGGAGACGACGTTGTTGTAGGACGCCGTGAAGCTCCCCGGCGCAAAGACGCCGATTCCGGCTCCAAACCCCTCCACACCGTTGGCTATCGCCTNNGTGGATCAAAATAGTGCCGCTGAAGGCATCGTCGTAGACGCCGCCGAACGAGGGATCGGGCTGGTCCGTCTTGGGGTTGAGCCCGAGATTGTGGCCCGGCAGGGTGATGCCGCAGTCCCTGGTGTTGCCCTCGACGTAGTTTCCCTCCACCAGGTTGTCGTGGTTTGGTCCGAACTCATCGGTCAGCAGGATCCCGCCGGAGTTCCCCACCGACTGGTTGTCGACCACCGAGGAGCGGGCCACGCTCAGGAGGTGGATCCCCTCCCCACAGTCGGACCCGCCGTTGGGCGTACAGGAGCCGTAGGGCGACGACGGGTCGTTGAATCCGAGGTCGTTGTCCTCGACGACGTTGTCCTCGATGGTGACGTGGGTGAGCGGCTTGCCCGTGAAGAGCGGCATCCCTTCGATCTTCACACTTCTTGGATGCGGGTTGATGGCCAGGATGCCTTCTCCCTCGGCACCTTTCACCGTGAACCCTTCGACCGTCACCTTCGAGGCCTCGATGGTGACGCCGTTATACGGCGCTTGTCCGAGGATGGCACCCGTGGGCGCGCCGGAAAGCCCCGTGGCGTCGATCGTGGCGGACTCGCCGATGAGCGTCAACGGGATCTGGATGACGACGTCCTCGGTATAGGTGCCGGGGCAGGCCACCACGGTGTCGCCGGCGGCGGCGCTGGCCACGGCGGCGCTGATCGTCGAAAACGTCGCCGTGGCGCACGACGTTCCCGTCCCGTCAGCCGCCGATGGCGATGCATAGATCGTCGCCCGAACAGCGGCCGATGCCGGGGCCACGGCGACAAAGGTGACGCCGGTGCCCAGGAGCAAGGCTGTCCCGGCGCCCGCCATCCGTCGAATCCAACGTCGTGAATGTGCCATCGTTCCTCCGTCCGCCGACTCACAGGGACAACCCGATCCATTCGGATAAACCCGCACCAAGTCGTTCGCTCAAGGCGATCCGCCAGTCACGTTACGTCGGATTCTCCGGCCGCACACGGGGGCGGACAGAGGTAACACAGCGGAAACAGGGCGGGACCGTCGTATTCGACCCTTCCGATCCACTCCGTGAGTTTCCAGGTACGGTGCGTGAGGTACGGGCCGTCTTCGGTAGAGCAGCAGATTCAGGGGCTGGGCCGGCCCCTGACGAGTGCATCCTGGCGGTCGGGTCCCTGCCCGTCCATATCTTCAACCGTCACAATCTTTGTGGCGGGACACCGATGCCCACTTCGACCGGAAATCCCGCATCACGGCAACGTCAGCCCTGCTGGCGGAAGCGGTTCGCCATCGTCGACATCACCTGCAGCGCGAACATGGGGGTCTCCTGCACGAGGAAGAGGAATCGACGCTTGTCGATCACGGCCAACACGGTGTCGGTCGTAGCTACCGCCGTCGCCATCCGGGGTGATGAATCGACCACGGCCATCTCCCCGAAGACATCGTCGGCCCCGAGCGTGGCAATGATCCTCTTCGACGTCCGCAGCTCGATCTCACCTTCGACGATCCCGTACATCTCGCTCCCGGGGTCCCCTTCGGTGAAGATGACCTCCCCGGAGGGAACCTTCAGGATCTCCTGCGCGTTCTTGAACAGACCGATGACCGTCATGGCACCCTCCGTGGACCCGATGTCCGCGGCATTGTAACTAGGGCAAAGACGGTCCACCCTGGGCACCCTCGAGCCGCCGGCCGGCCGCCGGCCACCGGTCGGTCATCGACTGACGGGGACGTCGACGACTCCCAGATCGGTGAACAAGGCCAGGGCGTTTCGGGCGTCGGCCTCCGAGGACCCCACGGCGGTGTCGCCGGGCGGCGCCCCGGCCGCCACCACGGCCCGGGCGGCCAGGCCCTGTGCCAGTTCGAAGGCGCCACCCACGGCCTGAGCCCGGTCAACGCTGTCGTCGAGCAACGCCAGGGATGCCCCCACGTCGCTGACAATCCCCGACAGACGGAGGATGGCTCGGCCCAACTCGAGAGTCGGTGCACGGGAGGTTGGTTCTGGGGGGGGTGCGACCGGGTCGCTGACGGGAACCGGAGTCAATTCGGGGCCGCCACTGCAATCCACTCTCGACGATGACGGCAACGCCCTCTTTCTCTTCATGGGTAGCTCCTGTGCGGCAGGCTCCTCACAGATCGTCGCCGATGTCCTCGCCGGCACCAACCAGACGTACACCACAACATTCTCCATCCACGCTCCGACCCCCACCGTCTGAGCGTCTCTCCGTCAGTCTGATCGCACCTTCGNNGGGCGTCCCAACCACACGGCGAGGCCGGCCACCACGACGGCGAACAGGGCCACGATCAGAGCCAGGATGCTGAGTCCCCGGGAGTCTCCCCCGGTGGACGTGGCCGCCAGGGCGACAGTCGGTTGTGTCGTCGCCGTGGTCGACTGGTTGCCGCCGCCTTTGGTCAGCTGGAGAATGGGGGCCGGGTGCAGAGGATCGGGGACGGCCTTGTTCGGGATCTGAATCCACGACACGATCGTCCCGTCGCTGTAGTCCTGGATAGCTTTGAAGACGAGCTCGTCCGTCCCATTCGGGATGCCCTGGGCCAGGACGTTGAACTCGCCGAACTGGCCCACCGGGATCGAGCCACCGCTCCAGTCGATCTCAGCCACTGTGCTGGTGAATGTCCCGTCGTCGGTGGTGATCGGCTTCGCCAGCTTCTCGCTCACCACCTTCGTCTGCCATCCGGACCCAGCCTCCGGTGACAGCACGACGATCGGGTGCGAGAGGGGGAACTGGATCTTGAGTCCGGTGACGCTGGCCGTGGCCGACTCGTTCGGGACCCGGAAGGTCAGAATGGCATCGCCGGTGCCCTGCGGCAGCGACGACGGGCTGACCGTCACGTGAGCCGACGCCACCGCCGCCCAGCCGAACGTCACGGTGATCAGGCCGGCGAGGACGATCAGGACTTTGGTGCGCACGGTTCCCCTTTTGACTGTGTCTGATTCATCGACACGCTGTCACTGGACGTGATCGACGAAGCTGACATCCGGTTGGCTGAACTCCGAGACCTGGATCTGCAGGACCAGCTGCCACGTCCCGATGATCGGCGGATCGGGCGAGCCGGTGAGCACGAACCGGCCGAGGCCCGCGCTCTTCATGTCGGTCTCGATGGGTCCGACGTTGTCGGCCGGGAGGACCAGATAGACCGACACGCTCTCGGCCATCGCCTTCGGCGCACCTCCCGGCCCGGTGAACTGGACGACGACGTTGTTGACCAGAGCCTGATTGGGCGTGATCTTGAGCGACACATGACCGCCGTCGAAGGCTTGCATCTGGGAGAACGGAACCGGGGCGGCGATCGTCGACCCGTTGCTCGGTGTCCCGTTGGCCAGGAGGGTGGTGATGATCAGAACGAGGACGACACCCACCGCCTCCACCCGCACCGTGGCCCGGAGGCGCCTCCACCCCCACGCCACGTCCGATGGATCGGCGCCGGGACCGCTCCGGGAGAAGAGGAACGGCAGCAGGATCATCTTGTTGTACGCGGCCACGAACAGCAGCAGCCCCACGATGGCGATCTTGATGAGCAGCAGGTGCCCGTAGGAGGTGTTGATCAGGTTGCTGACCGAACCGACGAGGGCAACGGCCAGAACCGTCCCGGCCACCAGGAGAACGGCGACCGAGATCCCGGCCATGGTGGAGAACCGACCGACCAGGTCAGCAGTGGCCGCCAAGTCGGCCCCGTCGTCCCGGCCGTGTCCGTTGTCCGGCCCCGCTCCCCCGACACCCTCCCACCGAGTGGTCGACGGACGGTCGAGCACGGCTGTCGACGAGGCCGAACCCCCCCNNGGGGGGGTCGGCACGGACCGTGGCGCCGGTCGCCAGAGCCCTGTCTTCGACGACACCGCTGCGCATCGTCACCCTTGACCTCAGGACGACGACGAGACCGACCAGGCCGCCGATCCACATGGCGGCGAACACCACGTGGACGATGTCGGCGGGGACCGTGACCCAGTGGTCGGCCGAGACGATGGCGTGGCCGAAGAGGACGAAGGCCCCGGCACTGATCAGCAGGCCGTAGAAGGCGGCGAACTGACGACCGATCGGAGCCACCAAACGAANNACCATGCAGCAGGCCAGGCCGACGATCTGGACGGCCGACTGGGCGCCGAGCTTCCCTCCGGCCGCCTGGCTGAGAACACTCCACTGCCCGAGCGCCGACCAATTTCCCCCCGTGAGAGCGGCCTGACCGGCCACGGTGGTGACCATCCCCACCACTCCGACTCCCGATGCCATCACCACGGCCCGCCCGAGACGCCGGCGTTCAGGACCGGTGGGCAGAATGAAGGCCAGGAAAAAGGCCAGGCCCCCGGCCACCAACACCCCGAGATAGGTGAGGAACTGCCCCGTGTCGTCGAGCGTCTTCGGCAGCGCCGGCGTGTGCCGGGCCAGTTGGCCGATGCTGCTGGCCGAGGCGTGGCCCACGAGGAAGACGATTCCGCCGCTCACCACATGACCGTCGACCGACGTGACCGTGTAGTTGGCCACGAAGGCCCCGTTTCCGGCCGTGGCCGGAAGCGTGGCCGTCAACGTGTCCGGCCTCGGGTGCCCCGAGGCGGTCGACACCTTGTCGCCGCTCGAGTCCAGAACGATCAACCCGCCGTCGTCCGGCCCCACCGGCTGATCGAAGACGATCGTTACCGTCGACGGATCATGGGCCAGGTGCTCTCCCTGAGCGGGGGAGGACGAGACCACCGCCGCGTGGGCGTAGGCCGGAGTGGCCCAGCCGAGGAGGCTACCGACGACGATGACCGAGGCCGCAATCCATCGTCGTCGTACGACGCGTCGCAGCGCGCAGCACCCAGCGACAATCACTGGGAACGTCCCCTGTCTCCCGGCCCGCTGCTGCTACTGCTGGCGAACGCAGAAACCGATGGCGTCAGTGAGGTCGGTGTTCCCGGGACAGTAGACGTGGAGGTTGGCGTGAGAGAAGACCCCTTCCGGGCTCTCCCAGCCGGGGACCACCCAGGCATGGACCATCCACACCGTCTTCTTCATGAATTGGCCGTGCACGTCGGTGCACTCCTGCGGAGTGACATTCTGATCGGCGGCGAAGGGCACGCCGATCTTCCCGCCCACCCCGAACTGCACACAGACGTTCGTGTGACGGTGCCAGTAGTCGTTCGGACCGACAAACCCGGCCGGTGGCGTACCGGCCAGTGACTCGTACATGACGCCCACCACCGGCGCGTTGTCGGCGGTGCTGGCATAGATCCACGACGCCGGCTTCGAGGCGTCGAACGTGGAGCCCGTGAAGCTGGCGAAAGAACTGTTACCGAGCGACTGGTAGTGCGCACCCACTCCCGGCGCCATCCCCCCGGCCAGGATGAGCCCGGCCGCCTTGGCCGAGGCCACTGTCGGGAACTCCATGGCCGCCTGCTCGGCTTCCGTCAGCTGCTGACTGAGAAGAGCCTGTTGCGCCGGATCGAGGGGCTGGAACGGCGTGAGCCCGGCTGCCTCAGTGGCATTGCCGATGGCCACCCTCTGGAAGTTGACCGAGTTCTCGCCCGGAACCTTGACCGACGTCGCCAGGGCGTTGGCCGTCTCCCGGGCGGCCAGGCTGACCTTGGCCGACTTCGACTTCAACGCCGTTGCCGACGCCGACGGTGCGGAGACGTGAGCCCGGGGGAGTGTGAGGGCGGCCGCACCGGTCACCAGGATCAGGGCCAGCGGGATCATCGAACAGAAGACGACCGAGGCCGAGGACCATCTGGCACCCGATCGGCGACGGACGGTGAGGACCAGGGCCGTCACCAGTCCGCAGGCGGCCAGGCCCAGGCCCGTCCCGGCGATGGTGCCGCCCAGGCCGGCCCGCCCGGTGCCGATGGACGCCCATAGGGCCAGCGTCGCCGCGTTCACCGCCAACTGGTAGTAGCGGCTCGTCCGCACCGGTCGGACGACGGCAAGAACACCGGCGGCGATCTGACCGGCGGCGACGATAAGGAGAGCGCTCTCGAACCCGCGGCCCAGGTGGACCGAGGCGGCCACCACCAGGAGGGCGGCCGAGCACACGGCCACAACGGCCAGGAAGACGGCCGTTACCGGGAAGGATGCGACGGCGGGCTCCCTCCCGGCGATGTCCGGCTCGATGACCACAGAACCGAGTCCATCCGTGCCGGCCCAGCCCGGCCCGAGACGATCCGCCATGTCCCCTCCTCAACCAAAACCCCAGTCCGTCAAATCTACCCGTGCGCCACCGGAAAAGCTCTGGTCACATGGGTACGTGACCGTGTTGGCCGACGTCGGCCCACATTAGGCACATACGATCCGGGCATGGATCGGCGCGGCTCTCCCGGTGCCTGAGGGCCCCCCTCCTCCCGACCAGGCCGCCCGGGACCGGATCACCGGGGATCTCGGCACCACCCTGTTCGTGGAGGCCGGCGCCGGGTCGGGGAAGACGAGCGCCCTCGTCAACCGCGTCCTGGCCCTGGTGACGAGCGGCCGGGACGAGCTCGCCGCCGTCGCCGCCATCACCTTCACCGAGAAAGCCGGCGCCGAGCTGCGCGACCGCATCCGACGCGAACTCGAGAGCCGGGACGAGGAAGAACCCGATGGAGACGTCGGCACCCGCTGCCGCCTGGCTCTCGAACAGCTCGACGGCGCCGCCATCGGCACCCTCCACTCCTTCGCCCAGCGCCTGCTGTCCGAGCATCCCGTCGAAGCGGGCCTGCCGCCCCGTGTCGAGGTCCTCGACGAGGTCAGCTCCAAGGTGGCCTTCGAGCGACGCTGGTCGATGTTCCGCGACCAGCTGCTGGCCGACCCGGCCTTGGAACGCACCATCCTGCTTCTCCTCGCCTCCGGTGTCCGCGCCGACGCCCTCAAGTCCTTGGCCGAGGCCTTCGACGACAACTGGGACCTCGTCGAAGAACGGGTGCCGGAGATGGAGCCCGAGCCGCCGTCGGTCCACGACCTCTTCCGCGCGGCCAAGGCGGCCATCGACAACGTCTGTGGCGAGCCCTCTGTTGACCCGGCCGACAGGTTGAGGCTCCGGCTCGACGAGATCGCCGTCCGCATGGCCGAGCTGGCGGCCTTGCCCGACGAGCTCGACCTGCTCGAAGCCATCGGCGCCAACCCGGCGCAGAAACTGCCCGGCTTCAGCGTTGGCAATATCGGAAAGCGGGCATCGTTCCGCGACATCGTCGACCTGAGGGTGCGCGTGAGAGCGGCCGGCGATACCTTGGCGGCGGTCTGCGCCGAGGTGTCCAACGCCTGCGCCCGGCGACTCGGGAGCGCCATTCGCCGCTTCACCCTGGACACCGCCGTCGAGCGCCAGCACGCCGGACAGTTGGAGTTCCACGACCTCCTGGTGCTCGCCCGAGCCCTGCTCCGCCATCCGGCCCACGGCCCGGCGGCGAGGATCGCACTCCACCATCGCTACCGACATCTCCTCCTCGACGAGTTCCAGGACACCGACCCCATCCAGATCGAGCTGGCCGTCCGCATCGCCGCCGACGACCCGGGAAGCGACACGGCCGGGAGCGCGCCCTGGGACGAGATGGAGGTGACTCCCGGCCATCTCTTCGTCGTCGGGGACCCCAAACAGTCGATCTACCGTTTCCGCCGGGCCGACATCTCCACCTTCATCGCCGCCGCCGAGCGCTTCGGTCGAGAAGGCGGTGGGGTGGTCGAGCTGACGGCCAACTTCCGGACCGTCCGGCCCATCATCGAGTGGGTCAACACGACCTTCGCCACCCTCATGAACGAACCCGTCGACATCGATCTGCCTGTCCCGTCCCAGCCCCACTACATCGCCCTGGAACCGACCCGTCCGGCTCCGCCGACGGGGGCGACCGTGTCGGTCCTCGGGCGCCACCAACACCCGAGCGACTGGTTGGCCGACGACCTGCGCGCGGCCGAGGCCGACGAGGTGGCGGCCACCGTGGCCCGGGCCATGGCCGAGGCGTGGGACGTCGACGACGGCAAGGACGGTTGGCGTCCGGCCCGGCTCGGAGACGTCACCGTGCTCGTGCCCGCCCGTACGTCGCTGCCTTTCCTGGAGGACGCCTTCGACCGGGCCGGAATCCCCTTCCGGGCCGAGTCGAGCTCCCTCGTCTACGCCAGCCGGGCCGTCCGGGACCTGCTCATGGTCCTGCGGGCCGTCGACGACCCCACCGACTACCTCCACATCGTCTCCGCCCTGCGGACCCCGCTGCTGGCCTGTGGCGACGACGACCTGTTCCGCTTCAAGGTGGAACACAGAGGCCGCTGGAACTATCTGGCCGACCAGCCCGACACCGTCCTTCTCGACGACCCCGTCCGGGCCGGCCTCACCTACCTGCGCTCCCTCTACGACCAGCGCCACTGGCTGGCACCGTCCGAGCTGCTCGGCCGCATCGCCTCCGACCGTCGGGCCATGGAGCTCGGATTCGCCGAGGGTCGGCCCCGCGACGTGTGGCGGCGGCTGCGCTTCGTCATCGACCAGGCCCGTGCCTGGAGCGAAGCCACCGGTGGCAATCTCCGTCAGTACCTGCGCTGGGTGCAGTTGCAGACGGCCGAAGGCGCCCGGGTGGCCGAGGCCATCCTGCCCGAGAGCGACGACGACGCTGTACGCATCATGACCATCCACAGCGCCAAGGGCCTCGAGTTCCCCATCACCATCGTGTCGGGCATGTCGACCGTGCCCCAGGGCCGGGCGGCTGCCGCCCAGGTGGTCTTCCCGGCACAACGGGGTGGAGCCGGCGGCGGCGTCGGGTACCGGTTCGGGAAGTTCGTGTCCACCTCCGAGTACCTCGAGTGGGCGCCGATCGACGAGCAGATGAGCTTCGACGAGAGGATCCGTCTTCTCTACGTGGCCTGCACCCGGGCCCGGGACCATCTGGTCGTGTCACTGCACAGAAAGGCACACGCCAAGGCGCCCTCGGCGACGAGGCGGACGAACGCCGAGCTGCTCCTCGACGGTATGGGGAGCCTGGTCGACGAACTGCCCGATGGTGCCGAGGCGGTGAACGCACTTCCGCTCGTCGTCCTGGCGCCGCCGGCACCCCTGCTTCCCCTGGAGCAATGGGCGGCCGAGCGCAGTGCGGCTCTCGTGCGTGCCTCGCGTCCGACGGCGGTGGCGGCCACGGCGTTGACCGACGAGGGCACCCCCGACAGCGAAGGAGAGCCTGACCCGGGGCTCGAGAAACGGCCACGGGATCTCGATCTTCCCCCCTGGCTGAAGGGCCGTTACGGAACAGCCGTCGGCCGGGCCGTCCACGGCGTGCTGCAGACGATCGACCTGGCCACGGGGGCCGGGCTCGAGGAGGCACTCTCCGCCCAGTGCGAGGCCGAAGCCGTTCCCACCCGCGTCGACGACGTGCGCAAGCTCGTGGTCGACGCGCTCGGGTCTGCGTCGGTGGTGGAGGCGGCCACGTCTCCTCATTGGCGGGAGGTGTACGCGTGTACGCCCCTCGACGGCCGGCTGCTCGAGGGCTACATCGACCTCCTCTACCGAGGTCCGGACGGCCTCGTCGTGGTCGACCACAAGACCGCCGCCACCTCCGATCCTCAAGAGCTCGACCGCCGGGTGGAGGGGTACCGGATCCAGGGGGCTTCGTACGCGCTCATCGTCGCAGCGACGACGGCCGAGCGGGTGGTGAGGGTGACGTTTCTCTTCCTCACGCCCGACGGGCCTGTCGAACGGAACCTGTCCGACCTTGATGGAGCCGTGGAAGATGTTCGCCTGCTGGTGAACAGCGGACAGGAAACCGTGACGTCCTGAGCTCGACGACGTCCTGAGCTCGGCATAAATCGAAGCCTTTCGACCGGGATCAGGGACGAACATCACGACACGGTGATGGAAAACACTTTGGTCGAGATATTTTGGCTTTTGGGATCGCCTCGCATCTTTCTGTCGAAGACTTCCATGGTGAACGTGAATGTCCCTCTCTTCGTGGGCGTGCCTGTGATGAGACCCCTCGACTTGATGAGCCTGAGTCCTTTGGGCAGCCTCCCTGACTCAACCGTCAGGTCTACGGGAGGTTCCCTCCGAGGGCCGTCAACGGGGCCGAATACGCCGTGTGGGCGATCGCGTTGGGGAGGCTGTTGCCGGGAGTTCCCTTCTGAGACGCCGGATCGAGCTCACCGCCGTCCCCGGTCAGGGTCGAGGCGAGGTCGCCGCGTGACCCGTGAACGACGGGAGGTCGCCCCGCAGGCCGGTACGTTCGGGGAGTATGACAAGCTTCCCGCCGGGCCGGGTATTGTCTGCATGATACATGTAAGTCGGACAGGAAGCGGGTGGAATGGTCTACCTCTACGCCCTCGGTGCGTCTCTGGCCAATGCGCTGACCAGCGTGCTGCAGCGCATGGGAGTGGAGAACGCACCGAAGGACTCCACCTTGAAGCTGAAACTCCTGACCTACGCCTTGCGCCGGAAAGTCTGGCTCTTGGGATTCGCATTGATGATCGTCTCGTTCGCTCTGCAAGCCACCGCACTGCACGTGGGCCGGCTCTCCCAGGTGCAGCCCGTCCTCACCACCGAACTTCTCTTTCTCGTTCTTGTCCTGGCCGTCTGGTTCCGGTTCAACGTCGGGCTGCGTGAGTATCTGGGGTGCATCGGCGCCGGCGGGGGCCTGGCCGGCTTTCTCATTTGCGCCGACCCCCGAGGGGGCAACCTGTCGCCGCCGGGCTGGGAATGGGCCGTGGCCGTGGGTGCCTGCGGCGCCGGGATCGCCCTCGCCGTGTTCTTGGCCCTTCAGGGACCCCCGTGGTGGCGGGCGGCCATGTTCGGCACCGGCAGCGCCATCGGGTTCGCTCTCACGGCCGCATTGACCAAGACGGTAAGTGACGACTTCGCATCGGACTGGGTCTCGATCTTCCGCCATTGGCAGACCTACGGCTTGGCCGTCTTCGGCGCACTGTCGGTCTTCCTGGCCCAGAACGCCTATCACTCGGGCCCGATCGTCGCCTCCCAGTCCACCATCGTCCTCGTCGATCCTCTGGCCAGCATCCTCATCGGAGTCGGTCTCTTCGGTGACAACCTGCGGACTGCGGGTGCCTGGGGTCCGCTCGAGGTTCTTTCGCTGGTGGTCATGTTCTCGAGCGCCATTTCGCTCGCTCATTCCCCCCTGGTCAGCGGGATCAAGGGAACCGGCGACCTCCATTCGGAGCTGTTGTCGCGACGTTCGCGTCGAGAGCGGACGTCGAATCCGACCTCCCCCTCACCGGCGACGCAGTCCTGAGCCGTCCGGGGCGGAGCCGGGACCGCATACCGAATCAACGCCCTATTTCGTACGATGGAGACACTGGCCGGGGCTGTCGGGGGGCCGATCGACCAGGAGGGAGCGAACCATGGACGACTCGAAGAGGACGGGTGACGTCCTGGGCATCATCGAACTCGAACTGATGACACTCGTTCGTCAGCTCGAGACCTTGGGACGTCGGAGCTCGCTCTACGTCCGGGTCGACCGGGCCGGTTACCTCGCCTTGCGGACTCTCGAGGCCCTCGGTCCGAGCAGTGTCAACACGCTGGCCCAGGCGCTCCACCTCGATGCCTCGACCGTCACCCGCCAGGTGTCGACCCTCGAGGCCGCCGGCTTCGCCTGTCGGCGTGCCGACCCCGGCGACCGGCGCTCGTCGACCATTTCGCTCACCGCCGAGGGGCGACGGACGATGGGCAAGGTCGAGCAGGAACGGCGCCGCGTGCTCGAGGCGCTGCTCGGGGACTGGGCCGACGACGAGGTGGGCGACCTCGGCCGGGTCATGGCCAAGTTCAACCTCTCCCTGGCCGGCAGCGTGGCCGATGACCGCCAAGAGGCGCTTCCCAGCTGAATCGGACTGTGGTGCAACCGCACTCTCCGCCCAGATCTACAGAGACATCGACTACATCCGTGAAGACGGGGGAGCCCGTCAGACCGGCTGATCCACGATGCGGGACAGCCATATCGATGACGCAGCCGACCAACCACCGACGATCAGCGGTTGACCGATGACAGAATGAACGGGGTGAGCGGGTTCGACATCTTCGGTGACATTCACGGGTGCGCCGGCAAGCTCAGGGGACTGCTGAACCAACTCGGATACCGCCAGCGCAATGGCACCTTCCGCCATCCTGGGCGTCAGGCCCTCTTCGTGGGCGATCTGATCGACCGGGGCCCCGACCAGGTGGACACGGTGAACACGGTCCGCTCGATGGTCGATGCCGGGACGGCCCGGGTGACCATGGGGAACCACGAATTCAACGCCATCTCCTTCGCCACCCCGGATCCGGAGAAAGCCGGTGAGTTCATGCGTCCGCATGGCGGTCCGAAGGGGCCGAAGAATCTGGACCAGCATGGAGAATTCCTCAAGCAGGTCGACGAAAGCAAACGCGTCGAGTTCCTCGAGTGGTTCAAGACCCTTCCATTGTGGCTCGATCTCGATGGAGTCCGGATCGTGCATGCGTGCTGGCACGATGCGTCCATCAAGGTCCTGGCCGGTGCGCTCGGCCAAGGTCCGATGAGTGAGGACTTTGTGGTCCGGGCCAATACGACAGGGACCAAGGAGTTCGAGGCGGTCGAAACCGTTCTCAAAGGACCAGAAGTCGAACTCGGCGAGCATCATGGCTTCCGAGACGGGCGCCAGGTCCGTACGGCTGCTCGCATTCGATGGTGGGACCCGGGCGCCAGGACGCTGCGGGAGATCGCCGAGATTCCTCCCGGGTCGAGGACACCGAAAGGGCGGCCGTATCCGGACCTCGGAGACGAGCCATGTGCCAAGGCCGACGAGTACCGGTACGAGAACGACAAGCCCGTCTTCTTCGGCCACTATTGGCGCACCGGTACGCCCCGGGTCGACGGACCGAGAACAGCCTGCGTGGACTTCAGCGCCATACGAGGTGGACCACTCGTCGCCTACCGCTTCGACGGGGAAGCGACACTGGTGGACGCCAACATGGTGGCCTTCGGGCGCGGGTGAGAACGGGACGGGACGGGACGAGACACCGGTCGACTACGGTCCCATAAATGTCGGACTACGACGCCATCGTCATCGGTGCCGGCCACAACGGCCTCACGGCGGCGGCGGTGATGGCCCGGGGCGGCTTGCGGGTCCTGTGCCTTGAGAAGAACCACTTCATCGGCGGGATGTCCTCCACCACCGAACTGGCCCGGGGCTACCGCTTCGAGCTGGCCGGGTCGGTCCAGTTCCCTCTCCCGAACGAGATCTACGAGGACCTCGGCTTCGATCAGTGCCCCATCTACGAGCCCGACGTGCAGTCGGCCAGCATCGGCGCGTCGGGTGAACCGCCGATCCTGCTCTACTCCGACCCCGAGAAGCTCCTGGACCACCTGGGCGAGGTGATCGGGCTCGACGCCGTGATGGGGATGGCCGAGGTGGCGGGCTGGGTCGACGCACCGGCACGGGCGCTCGGGCGGTTCGAGGTGCGCAAGCCACCGAAATCGCTCGACGAGATGTTCGCCTGCGCGTCGAACGAATCCGAGCGCCAGGCCATCCGCACCGCCCTGTTCGGAACCGTCATGGACGTCATCGACCGCTTCCTACCCGACCGCCAGAAACACGCGCAAATTCGCAGCATGCTGACATTCCTGGCCGTCAACTCCACCTATCTGGGCCCCCATTCTCCAGGCAGCGCTCTGTGTCTCGCCTTCGCTCTGGCCTCTCCNNCCCGGCGATGCCACGATGTCCAAGGTGCGCGGCGGTATCGGCGCCATGTCCGACCACGTCCTGCATCTGTTCGAGCGCAGCGGCGGCGAACTGCGCCGTCACGTCAAGGTCTCGAAGATCGTGGCCTCCGGGGGCCGCGTCGAGGGCGTGGCTCTGGGCGACGGGGAGGTCGTCACCGCACCCGTGGTCGTCTCGAACCTCGATCCCACCGCCACCTTCATCTCGTTGCTCGACCGCCATGAGCTGCCGGAGGCCTTCATACGGCGCGTCGAGGCCATCGACCACCGGGCCGCGTACTTCCAGATGCACTTCGCCTTGAGCGGCCTGCCCGAATTCTCCAAGCCGTACGACGTCCTCAACGAAGGCGGGCTCCGCCGCAACGTCACGCTCTTCGAAACGGCGGAACAGATGCAACTCGACTACGACGGCTGTGTGCAGGGCCTCGTGCCCGCGTTGCCGTCGTTCAACCTCCAGATCCCGACGCTCGACGACCCCGACTTGGCTCCCCCCGGGAAGCACGCGGCGAGCAGCTTCGCCTTCTATTTCCCCATCGGTGCCACTCACGCCGAACAGACCCGCCTGCGTGACGAGATGGCGCAGCGCATGGTGGCCAAGGTGGCCTCTGTGGCTCCGAACTTCCCCGATCTGATCGAGCGCCAGTTCAACTACCCGGCCTACACCTACGAGCTGATGTTCGGCTGTACCGGCGGCGACTTCACCCACGGCCTGTTGCAACCGGAGTTCATGGGGCCCTTCCGCCCCGGTCCCCGGGGCTGGCCCGATAATCCGGTGCCCATCGACGGTCTCTACCTGTGTGGTGCCGGCTGCCACGGTGGCCCCGGGGTCACCTTCATCCCCGGCTATAACTGCGGCTACGCCGTGCTCGACGCCGTCTCCTCGCGTCCGTAGCGGATCTGGCGCTCGACGAAGGCCAGATACATGGCCATGGCGAAGGCCAAACTGGTGAAGAGGCTCATCACGAAGAAGATCCACGGGATGCGGATGCCCCGCCGGCGCCCGTCGGTGATCGTCCACAGCGACAGGAGGACGACGTTGACGATGATGTAATCCTGAGCAGCCGAATCCGCCGCCCAGTTGGAGAAGAGCATCTTCGTGTAGTTGACGTAGCTGGCGTTCGGGTAGGTGTGGGTGTAGCGGACGTTGAAGTACCAGCCGAGACCGAGCGAAGCCAGGCCGGCGACGTAGTAGAGGCCTTCGAGTACCGACGGCCGGCCGGCGGCGCCCCCGGCGAAGAGACGCCGGTTGGCGGCCACGGCGAGGGCCGTGCTGGCCACGCCCAGAATCCCGAAAAGCAGCAGTTGCGACGTCATGGCCGGTTGTCCGGGTCGTTCATCGGCACCTCTCAGGCCTTGGCCGTCGGCGAGCCGGGCCACGGCGGGTAGGTCGGGGGCTTCCCCCCGGTCGGGTAGGTCTGGTAGTCCATGACGTTCCCCGCCGCCTGGAACATGGGGACCTCCTTCGCGGGGCCGCCGGTGGCCGGGTAACGACGACCTTCGTCCACGTAGCGCATCATCCCGGTGCCCTCGACACCTTCCTCATCGGTTCCCTTGGCCGTGGCGTCGTACCAGATGAAGGTGTAGTCGGCGGGCGAGGCGTAGCTGGGCAGCGGCGGCGCCCCCTGGTCGCCGTAGGCCTCGAGCGGCGTCGTCGGGCCGCCGCCGAGCAGCCCCAGAACCACACCCTGGACCCACACCCCCACCGGCATGGGGAACAGGACGGAGCTGGACCACCACCACGATGACCAGGGCCATGACGACACGGCCCGCCTTTGTCGCCCCCTCCACCGTCGGCGGACGCAGCAGACGATGACCTTCCCCCTGTGTCCAGCGACTTCCGCTCACCTGATCGGACCCCCGTCGTCCGCATCACGGTAGGCCCGCGCCGGGCTCCGCTGCTGGGGACGCCATCGGCCGGGACCGGTATCGTGGACCTGGTGGACGTGGCCTTCCCCTGGGATCCACTCCAGTACCCGTTCGACGTGCCGCCCCATTCCTTCGTCTGGCGGGCGGGCCGGTTCGAGGGCCTTGCGTCCTCCGTGCGCGTCGACGCCGTGTCGGCCGGGCGTCATCCCGTTCTGGCCATCGGCTCGAATGCCTCGCCCGGACAACTGACCCGGAAGTTCAGAGAGAAGCGATTCACCGACCCGGCTTCGCCCCACAGCTCCATCCCCGTGCTCACCGCCGTCATCCAAGACCTCGACGTCGTCTATGGCGCCCACGTGGCGTGGTACGGATCGCTGCCGGCCACCTTGCTTGACTCACCGGGTACGTCGGCGCATGTCTTCATCACATGGTTGACCCCGCCGCAACTCGATCAGATGAACGAGACCGAAGCTCTCGGCCACGCCTATCAATGGCGGCGCATCGACAAGGTCCGATGCCACGGAGAGACAGTGGACTCGGCCCTCAGCTATGTCACGGTCACCGGAGCCTGCCTACTGGGCGGCAGCCCTCTCGGCCTCGAGACCATTCACGCCCCCGGTTCACCGTGGCGGCGCGCGACGCAGCGCCAGGCCTGGGATCACCTGTCGGCCGACATAGGTTGTGACCTTGACGGAAAGACCCTCTTGGATCGCGTGCTCGGTTCACCGCGGTGGCGGGAACGGGTCGAGTCCCACCTCGCCTCCCACCGCCTGGCCGAGAGACACCGGCCGCCCGAGTTATGAGGCGGCGGGGTGCCGGCGGGTATCGGCCACGCTCAGCCGCTTGCGGGCCGACAACACGCCGGGCCCGCTGCCTTCGAAGGTTCCCGAGGTGGGGGCCACATCGGCGTAGTCACGGCCCACCGCCACCGTGAAGTAGCCCCGTTCGGCGCGCCGCTCGTGAGTGGGGTCAAAGGCCACGGCCACCATCCGACCGGCACTGCCGTCCGAAGGATCGGCCACCACGACCTCCACCCAGGCGTGCGATCCGCCTTCTCCCGTCAGGTGCCCCGACACGTAGCGGGCGGGAAGGCCGCCCGCCCGACACACGGTCAACATCACATGGGCGTAGTCCTGGCACACGCCACGCCCCCCGGCCAGGGCCGACGCCGCCGTGGTGTGCACGCCGGTAACACCGTGCTCGTAGGTCATGGCCCGGTGCGTCCACGTGCACGCCCGCTCGGCGAGGTCCATGGCGCTCGTGGCGGCGGCCGCCAGGTCACGCCCGGCCTCGGCCAGTGCTCCGTCGGCCCCGGTGAGCGCCGTCGGGGCCAGGAGGTGACCGTCGCCCACCGACGTGGGGGCCATCGCCGATATTCCGGCCGGCCCGCGGCACCCCACCAGGGCCCACACCTTGAACTCGATCCACTCGTCCACCTCGGGCGCGCCCAGTTCCATCACGTGGTTGCCGAACATGTCGGAGGTCTCCGACACGCTCACCAGCGCACCCGACACGGTGAGACCGTGATCGAGTCGGTACTGGCCGCCGTGCACATCTCGGGGGACGACCACCAGACGGTGCCGCAGCCGCATCACCGGATAGTCATAGGTGTAACGGAACCGCTGCTCGAGCAGGTACAGACCCTCCGACGTCGCCGCTATCTCAACCATCACCACTCGCCTCGTCGGACCAGACCGTCATCATACGGAGCTCCGCCGGGCCCCAGGTGGTGACCATGGCCGCGTCGAGGGCATCACGGCCCCTGGCGATCACCACCCGGCCGATGCGACGCTCGTTGTTGCGGGGATCGAAGGTCCACCACCTGCCGTCGAGCCACGCCTCGAACCATGAGCAGAAATCCATGGGGAGATCCGGCGGGGTCACGGCGATGTCCGGTAGGTACCCGGCCACGTAGCGAGCGGGCACGTTCAGGGATCGACACAGTGTGATGCCGAGCTGTGTGAGGTCGCGACACACGCCGGTGCGCGACTGCCAGACGTCGTAGGCCGTGGTCAGGGCCGTGCTGGCGCCCACCTCATAGCGGACATGATCGTGGACCCAGTCGCAGACGGCCTGCACGCGGGCCCAGCCCGGCTCGACCCGCCCGAACAACTCCCAGGCGGCGTCGTGAAGCATGTCGGGCCAGCAGAACCGGCTCGGCAGCAGATAGACGAAGGCCTCATCAGGGAGGTCCTCGATGGCCACGGCGGCTGCCCCCTTNNTCGACGTCACCTCGACGGTGGCGTCATAGCGCACCACCGACGCCCCCGTCGGCAGGGTCAGGCGGTCGCAGGCGTTGCCGTAGGCGTCGATGTAGTCACGGGCCCGGGCCGGCGGTTCCCAGGTCTCGGTGACGATCCGGTGGTCGCCTCCGGGATGGGGCCGCACCTGCCAGAGCGACGGAGTCTCTTCCGTTGCCTGGTCTGAGGTTCCCTAGTTTCTG
>PKWD01000175.1 GCA_003131945.1 Acidimicrobiaceae bacterium | reverse complement strand
ATCCCGGCCCCGAGGAGCATGGAGCCGATGACGGCGCGGGGCAGGTCCCGTTGCGGGTGGGCACTCTCCCCGCCGAGCTGCACGGCCTGTTCGAAGCCGAGGAGAGAGAAGACGATGCCCGCACCCGGTATGGCGATGAGGATGGCCTTGGCCGAGGTGCCGAAGCCGCCGGGGATGAAGAAACCACCACCGGCCGAGAAGTTGTGGGCATGGAAGTGGGTGAGCAGCAGCACCACGATGGTGAGCAACGGGATGATCACCTTCCACGTGGTGATCCCGGTGTTGGCATGGGCCAGCCAGCGGATCCCCACNNNNCCTCGATCGGGGCCACGGTGGCGGCCTGGATGTAGGCGAACCACCCGAACGTCGCACCGGCGAGGCTGCCGAACGCGTAATGCGGGTAGCGGCTGGTGCCACCGGAGACGGGGAACAGTCCGCCTAGCTCGGCGTGCACCAGCGCCAGCAGGATCACGATGAACGAGGCGATGACCCACCCGATGAGGGCGGACGGTCCGGCGTACGTCAGGGCGACGAGCGCCGCGAACAACCACCCCGAACCGATGATGGAGCCCTCCGAGGCCCACAAGAGCCCGAGGAGGCCGACGTCACGCTTGAGGCCGTCGCTGCTAAGGCCTTCACTGCCTAGCTCCGGGCCTTGCTCGACAACCGCCATCGCTGTCCCCTCTCTCGAGNNCTCGACGCGAGCGTGTCTTCGACAGCGGGCTGACCGCGACAGCCGGCCTCTCCACCCCTCCCCAAGGGCCCGCTATCAACCCCGATCAGTTTCGAGGACAGGTCAAGCGGCGGCAGCATATACCGCGCCCTTCGGCCGCGGACTGACCACGTCGCATGGCAGACCGCCCGTCAGCTTGCGCTTCTTTTCACGTGCGCGACCGGAAAGAGCGGCCGCTCAGACTCAGTGGCGAATGGTGGATCGCCAGCCCGCGAAGCCGAACCTTGCACGCTGGTGCGGTGCATTACATCCCGGTTCCTACTCGGGCTCTGCTGGCCTCCCGGGACGACAAAACCGCCCGGTTTCTCGGGGTCTAGAGCCAGGCCGAGCGCCGCATCGGGCGAGTATCGGCGGAGGCACTGGCGGACACCACTTTGTAGTTTAGGAAGCGACGGCCGCATGGGCCCGTCGACGTCAGAGACATACGTCTAGAGTCGCCGTTTTGGCAGCCCTGAGCAGGACCTCGCCCCGTAGGAGCGCCGGTGTACTAGCGGGGTCGTACGCCTCTCCGACACGTCGTTTTGCACACGCGCTTTCGGGCCGTGCCTCGACCGTGACCAACCGTCGTTCGTGGTCGTAGGCCGCACGACGTGCTGGTGGGCGTCGAAGGTACAACCGTCGGCGTCAAGACGCTGCGCTACTACGCCAGATGGACATCATCGGCTGGTGGATTGACCATGCTGACGACGGCTTCGGCCTCTTCGACCGCGGAGTCCAGGCCATTCTCGCCAAAGAGCTCGGAGTATCCAGGAGCACGATCTGCCGTGACGTAAAGACCATCGTGGAGCGCTGGTGGCGAGTTCCATGCCCCACATGCCGTTCACCCCTTGAGTTGGTTCGTTGGCGGCAACTGGAGCGCGAAGGCAAGGTCAAAATCACGGACCTGAGCCGACGCACGAAGAAGAAGGAGCCCACCGGGGGGCATGCCGACCATGCCGGAGACTCTGGACTCAGGTTGCTGCACAACAGCATGCTCGAGACAAGGTCCACGGGCATTCCCCAGACTCAGAGGTAGGAGCCGACGATGACTGAACGCAAGGGCCCCACCATGCGTGAGGCGGCCGAGGAGCTTCTCGAGCGCACCGACAGGACCCTGCTGGCTATCCACGGGGGTGAGGTGAAGGCAAGTGACGAGGAGTCCTGGACATTCACAGGCTTCCGGCACGCACTGGTCGGGCGCTGAGTTATCGAGACTGAGTCGTAGCGAAGGAGTGTCCGCGCGCGAAGCGCAGATGAGCGAGGGGTGGGCCGACCTCGAGCAACTGAAACAGGTCTACATCGCCGCCATCCACGGACCGCAGCGCGACCCCCTGACTGGTGCACCATTGTCGGCCGATATCGTCATTGTGCCCAACAAGGACGATGCGGCCATGTTGCTCAAACTGGTGCATGAGCAAGCTCTCCTCGTCGGTGCCCATTCTCCGAAGCAAATCGCCGTCACCAAAGATGAGCCGGTCGTAAACGAACAAGCGCTCGAATACTCGCGCGGTGTCGTCCGGTTCATGGAGCTGGCCGACAAGATCGCGGCGTCGGGCTACGGCAGTGGCCGGTCCGAGCCGGTTGTCGACGTCGACGTGGTCATGCAAGGGGACGTCACTGAGACGCCAGAGAAGCCCGAGCTATTGCGTCAGTATGAGGCTGGCGAACTGGAGGAGTACCGACTACCTCGGCCACAACAGGTGGGCCATGGTCGACAGCGAGAAAGTCGCAAAACCCAAGATGATGATGACGATGACTGAGCGCTCCGGCCCCACGATGCGTGAGGCGGCCCAGGAGCTTCTCGAGCGCACCGACAGAACTCTTCTGGCCATCGACGGCGGAGAGGTGAAAGCAAGCGACGAGGAGTACTGGACATTCTGTGGATTCAGGCATGCGCTGGTCTGGGTGTTGAGTTATCGAGACTGAGTCGTAGCAAAGGAGTGTCCGAGCGCGAAGCGCAGATGAGCGAGGGGTAATAGTGAGATATAAGGGTGCTCAGATGGTGGGCTCCGGGGCGACGATGTTGAAGGTTGTCGTGTAGGTCGGGTGCGTCCCCGCCTCCACGTCGGCGATCACTTCGGAAGGCCCGGCCGCACAGGAGCTGCCGAAGAAGACGAACACGGCGTTGCCGTCGTCGTCCAGGGTGGAGCTGGTGGTGCCACCCAGTTCGGTGGTCCAGGTGAAGCCCAGGCCGCAGCGGTCTTGGAGCTGGGCCGNNCCGGTGGTGACGGTGCCGCTCGTGGCCGGGTAGCCGAAGACGCCGGAGGTGGTGACCACGGGGGGGCTCGCCACCAGGGTGGTGAGGGCGGTGTCGTAGGGGGCCACGATCAGGTCGGCCTCGATCACGCTCGGACCCGGGGCACAGTTCGTTCCATCCACCACCACCGAGGCGTTGCCGTCGTCGTCCAGGATCACCTGCACGTTGTCGACCCCGGCGGTCGTGTTGGAAAGAAAGCCGATGTTCCCCCCACAGGCCGCTTCGAGCTGCGAGGAGCTGATGTCCACGGGGTCACCGGCGAACGACGGGGACGTCTCCACCTGGATGACGGCCACCACCAGCGACGGACCGGTCTCCACCAAGGGATTGGGGTCGACCTGGACGGTGATGGCGGGCGAGGAACCCGAGCCGGTGCGGGAGCCCGACCCCCCACCGCTCTTGCAGGAGTGGGTCTTGTGGCAGCCCTTGGCCGCCTTGGTCTTGGCCGCCGACACCTGTGACATCCCGAGCAGGGGCAGGGCGGCCACCAGGGCCAGGGCCACCAGGCGTGGAAACAGACTCCTGTTCATACCTCATTCTCGTCTGCCACCCTCTGCGTGCGCATCGTCACTGTTGATGAACTTCGTACTCTCGCATCTTGTTTGCCGTTTCTCATCATCGTTGAGGATGCGGGTCCCTGACCTCGGTTTCTAACCTGTGGACAGTCAGTGAGATCAGCTGGAGGAGGGGGACTTCCGTGCAGACACAGACCGGCTCTGAAAATCGCAACCTCATGGTCCGCCGTGTCCTGCGGCTCGGCGCCGCCAGTCTCGTTGTGGGGCTCGCCACGGTTGCTGTGGCCGTGCTCCCGGCCTCTGTGGCCAGTGCCGCCACCGATACCGTCACCAACTGCAACGGATCGGCTTCCACCGCCGACTCCCTTCCCTACTGGGTAGCGAACGCCCCCTCGGGCGACACCATCGACTTCTCGGTGTCCTGTCCGCCGACGTCACCCATCGTCCTCACGAGCACGATCAACATCACTAAGAACCTCACCATCAATGGGTTGGGTCCGAGTGACACGGCGGTGAGCGGGAACAATGCCGTTGGGGCCTTCTCCGTCGGTAGTGGCGTGACCGACGCAATGATCTCCGGGCTCACCATCGAGGACGGCAACTCGAAGTATGGCGGCGGCATCTTCAACGAGGGTACCCTCACCGTCACCGACTCGACGTTGTCGGGGAACAACGCCAAGCCAAGTTGTACAAGTAGCTGCTACGCCAATGGCGGCGGCATCGCCAACACGGGCACCCTCACCGTCACCAACTCGACGCTGTCGGGAAACAGCGCCTCCACGCCAATTTGTACAGCTTGCGGCGCCGTTGGCGGTGGCATCGAAATGGGGGGCACGGAGACCATCGGCGCCACCATCGTCGCCAACACGACCTCTGGCGGTAACTGTAATGGCACCGTCACCACCGACCTCGGCTACAACCTGGAGGATGACGCCGGGGCGAGCTGCGGGTTCAGCTCCACTGACCACGACGTCGTGGGCGAGAACCCCGATCTCGGTCCCTTGCAGAACAACGGCGGGCCGACCGACACGATGGCACTCCTTCCGGGGAGCCCGGCCATCGACCTGGTCGACAGCGCCACGCTGTGCGCCACGCCGGATCAACGAGGGATAGCAAGGCCCACGCCGGTGTGCGACTCGGGCGCCTACGAGACATCCACGCTGTTCACCTCGAGCACCGCGGGCTTCACGAACCCCATCACCGACGCCGTGCCCTCGACCATCTGCTTCGTCACGGTCACTGCTGATGGTGGTGCCGGCGGCGCCAACATAAACAGCAACGACGGTGCGGCCGGGGGGTCGGTGACCGCTCGGATCCCGGTGACCCCCGGTGCCCAGTTCGCCTGCGCCTCGCCCTTGTAGCGCTCGGAGCAGAGCATCATCTTGGCGAAGGCCTGCGCCGCCACGTCCTGCGTCGACAGCGGCGCCA
>PKWD01000139.1 GCA_003131945.1 Acidimicrobiaceae bacterium | reverse complement strand
ACGCCAACGGGGGGCGGTGGCCGTGGACTCTCTCGTGGTGGCGGCGGCGTCGTAGAAACGGCGGGTGTCGTAGGAGTGGCCGTGTCGTAGGAGTGGCGGTGTCGTTGAAGTGGCGGTGTAAGACCGACGAGGAGTCACTGTGGATCTGGAGTTGTCCGACGACCAGCGGGAGTTGCAGGCAACCGTGCGTGCCGTCCTCGAACGCGAGTGCCCGCCGTCGCTCGTCCGGGCCGTGGTCGAAGACGGCAAGGGATCCGACGAACTGTGGGCCCGCATGGTCGAGCTCGATTGGCCCGCCCTGACCGTGCCCGAGTCGAACGGCGGCATCGGGCTCGGCTTCGTGGAGCTGGCCGTGGTGGCCGAGGAGCTCGGCCGTGTCTTGTCGCCGGCGCCCTTCCTGTCCACCGCCGGCCAGTTCGTCCCGGCCCTGCGGGCGGCGGGATCCGACGAGCAGCGCCAACGGTTCCTCGGGGCGGTGGCCGCAGGCACCGTGGTGGGGACGGTGGCCGTGGCCGAGGCGTCCGGATCGTGGGAGGGGGCCGATGTGGCCGCCACGGCCGTGGCCGACGGCGACGGCTGGGTCCTCACCGGCGAGAAGCACTTCGTCTTCGACGGGGTCCGGGCCGACGAGATCGTGGTGGCCGCACGCGTGGGCGACGCCACCGCCGACGACGGCATCGCGCTTTTCGTCGTCCCCCAGTCGGCCGTCGTGGCCGCGCCCATGGACGACATCGACGCCAGCCGCCAGTACGCCACCGTGGTGCTCGACGGGGCTCGCGTCGGGAGTGATCGCGTCCTCGGGGAACCCGGTGCATGCGGGCCGGCGTTGCGGCGGGCCATGGACGAGGCGGCGGCCGCCCTCTCGGCCGAGATGGTGGGCACCTGCCAAGCCATCTTCGACATCGTCCACACCTATGTCGGTGAGCGCGAGCAGTTCGGCGTGAAGATCGGCTCCTTCCAGGCCATCAAGCACAAGCTGGCCGACATGTTCGTGGCCCTCGAATCGGCGCGGGCCACGACCTATTTCGCCGCCCTCACCATCGCCGAGGACGATGACCGCCGTCGGCTGGCCGTGGCCACGGCCAAGGCCAGCGTGAGCGACTGCCAGAGACTCATCGCCCAGGAAGGCATCCAGTGCCTGGGTGGCATCGGCTACACCTGGGAGCACGACATGCACATGTATGTGAAGCGGGTGAAGGCCACGGCGGCGATGTTCGGCTCTGGCTCTCTGCACCGGGCTCGGGTGGCCGAGATGATGGGCCTGGGCGTCGCCACCGCGGTGCGGACATGACCGGGGTCCCCGAAGTCATGCCCGTGGCCGTCTACCGCGCCCCCGGTGACGTGACGGTGGAAGAGCGCCCGGTGCCGGAACCGGGACCAGGCCAGGTACTGGTGGAGGTCGGGCACTGCGGGATCTGCGGCTCCGACATCCACCTCATGTTCGAGGGCTGGGGCAAACCGGGCCTCGTCGGTGGACACGAATTCACCGGGATCATCACCGTCGTGGGCGAAGGCGTGAGTGACTGGTCCGTGGGCGACGAGGTCGTCGGCGGCCCTTCGCCGCGCTGCGGCGCCTGCCGGCGCTGCCGGGAGGCGAAGCCCTCGCAGTGCGAACGCCGCAACGGGACGATCGACTCCCATCTCGACAACGGTGCCTTCGCCCGGTACGTGCTCGTGAACCCCCGGTCGCTCTTGCGGCTGCCCGAGGGTTTGTCGTCGCGCCACGCGGCGCTGGCCGAGCCCTTGGCCGTTGCCCTGCACGGCATCACCCGCTCCGGTATCACCGAGAAGGACACGGCCATGGTCTTCGGCGCCGGACCCATCGGCGCTCTCACCATCGTGGCCCTGGTGGCACGCGGCATACCGGTCACCGTGGTGGAACCAGGCGAGGGACGCCGGCGCCTGGCCCTCGAGTTGGGGGCTACTGAAGTCATCGCCCCGGACGTCCTCGAGACCTATCCGCCGCGGGAGCCCGAGCGGCTCTCTCCCCGGGCCGTCGACGTCGTCCTCGAATGCTCGGGCAAGAAGGCGGCCATGGAGACCGGCTTCCACCAGTTGCGGCGCGGCGGGCGTCTCGTCCTGGTGGGGGCCGGCATCGAGGCCCCTTCGTTCGACCCCAACCGCATGATCCTGAATGAGCTGGAGGTCACCGGATCGTTCGTCTACGACGCCGACGGGTTCGAGCAGGCCCTGGCCCTCCTAGCCTCGGGGGCCGTCCCCGTGTCTGTGTTGATCGACCCCGACGACATCGGCCTCGACGGCATCTCGGTGGCGCTCTCCGATCTGGCCACCGGTCGTATCGCCGGCAAGGTGATGGTGGTCCCCACGGTCACCGGAGCGACAAAGTGACACACCCCTATTACCCGTCGGGCAATCCCCGCTTCAACCACGTGGCCATGAGCGTGCCCGCCGATCTCCTCGGCGAGACCTCGCGTGGTGAGATCCTGCGCTTCTGGGACGAGGTCTTCGGTTTCGTGGAGATGCCCACCATGACCGTCGACCGCAAGCGCCTGATCCTCTCCTGCGTGCACTGGGACCAGTTCATCTTCCTCATCGCCGAGGACGAGCCCATGAACTGCCCGCGTATGGACCACTTCGGTCTCGCCGTCGGCTCGCGCGATGAGCTCGTCGGTGTGGCCGAGCGGGCCAAAGCGTTCCGCCAGCACGACGACCGCGTCGACCTCATCGATCTGCACGTCGACGACCAGGGGCCGATCAAGATCCATTCCCTCTACGTGAAGTACATGCTGCCGCTCATGTGCGAGCTGCAGTGGTGGGAGTTCACTTCGTGAGCCGGTCGCTATGAACGGCCGATGAGCCATCCCCTGCGCTTCGGCGTGTTCGTCCCCCAGGGTTGGAAGCTCGAGTACAGCGGATGGACGGGGCCCGACGCCTGGGCCCGTTCGGTGGAGCTGGCCCAGCTGGCCGAGCAACTCGGCTACGACCACCTCTGGGTCTACGACCACGTGGAGACCGTGCCCCGGCGCCAACCAACGCACGTCTTTGAGGCCTACACCATGTTGGCGGCTCTCTCCCAGGTCACCACCACCATCAGGCTGGGAGAGCTCGTCACCTGCGCGTCGTACCGCAACGCCGGGTTGCTGGCCAAGGAGGCGGCCTGCATCGACGTCTACTCGGGAGGCCGGCTCATCCTGGGTCTGGGAGCGGGATGGTTCGGACGCGAATACGAGGCCTACGGCTACCCGTACTTGGCCGACCGTGATCGGCTGCGCGTCCTCGACGAGTCTCTCGAGGTGATCCGGCGGCTGTGGAGCGAGGAGACGGTCA
The DNA here is from genome assembly GCA_003131945.1 of Acidimicrobiaceae bacterium. The sequence continues at coordinate 3,948 of PKWD01000139.1, read as the reverse complement.
CCTTCGACGGCGAGCACCTGCACTTCGACGGCGCCTACTGCGACCCCAAGCCCGTCCAGAATCTTCCGCCGCTGCTCGTGGGCGGCGGGGGCGAGCAGGTGAACCTGCGCATCGCCGCCCGTCACGCCGACGCCACCAACTGGCAGGTGGATCTGGAGTCCTTCGTCCGCAAGTCGGCCCTGCTGGCCCGTTACTGCGAGGAGATCGGACGACCGTCCGACGCCATCATCCGCACCCACGGTCCCGACTGCCGCCTATTCGACACCGACGCCGACGCCCGGGCCTGGTGCGCCGAGCCCGACGGCGGCAACCTCTGGGGCGGGGAACCGGTCGACACCTACCTGGCCGACAACCTGGTGGGGACGCCGGAGCAGGTGACGGAGAAGACCCAGGCCTTCATCGACGCCGGCTGCAGCGAGTTCATCCTGTGGCTGCGCGACTCTCCCGGCGACGAGACCATGCGACGGTTCATGGCCGAGGTGGTGCCGCAGGTCCGACAGTCAGGGTGACAGGGGGGCGGCCAGAGCACCGGAGGCGAGGAGGGCCGCCAACCGCTCGGCTGCGCGCTTGGTGAAGGCCACGCTGATCAGCACCTTGCCGTCGAAGGATATGAACGTCGACTGACTGGGCTGCGACAGCGCCGCTGTCGACGGGGTGCCAGGGCTCGGTCCCGATAACCTGCCATCCAGGCTGTCCCCGAACCTCTGTGGCAAAGAGGTCGTCATGGAAGGCGCCAGATCCGTAGGGTTCTCGTATGGAGAACCCGACCGCATCGCCTGACGACCATTTCAAGAAGAGACCTGTCGCCCTGGTGACCGGAGCGTCGTCGGGGCTCGGGGACGCCTTCGCCCGGGCACTGGCGGTGTCGGGTCACGACCTCGTGCTCGTGGCCCGGACCGGTCCGGCCCTGGAGAAGCTGGCGGCCGAGGTCAAACAGAACCACGGGGCCCAGAGCGAGGTGATCGTGGCCGACCTGGCCGACGTGGCCCAGTTGTCGTCGGTGGCGGCGCGCATCGCCGACGGCGCCCCGATCGACACGGTCATCAACAACGCCGGTTTCGGGCACTACGGCGCCTTTTTTCAACTTCCTCTGGCCGGCGAGGTGGGACAGGTCCAGGTGAACGTCCTCGCCCTCGTGACCCTGAGCCACGCTGCCCTCGGGGTCATGGTGCCGCGGGGATCGGGGAAGCTGCTCAACGTGTCGTCCATCGGCGCCTTCGCCCCCGCCCCCGGAGGGGCGACCTACTCGGCCACCAAAGCCTTCGTGCTGTCGTTCACCGAAGCGCTGCACGACGAAGTGGCGAAGGACGGCGTCCATGTCTCCGCCTTGTGTCCGGGCTTTACCCGCACCGAGTTCCAGCAGCGCGCAGGAGTGAAGACCACGGGACTCCTCTCGGCGGCGTGGAGCGATGCCGCCACGGTGGTGCATGCCGGTTTGTCCGCCCTCGACCGTAACCACGCCGTCTGTGTCCCCGGTGTCATGAACAAGTTCGTGGCCGTGTCGCCGCGCTTCTCGCCCCGGGGCATGACCCGACGGATCTCCGCCGGCGTGATGCAGCGCCTGGAGGCGCCTCAGGCCCCGACGCCGGGGTAACCGCCGCCGCCGAAGCGCTCGTCCAGCGCGTCGTAGTCGACGGCGAAGCCCTGGCGGGGAATGGCGTCCACGAACTCCACCGACTTGGGCTTCTTGTAGGAGGCGATCCGTTGGCGGCAGTGTCCGATGATGTCGTCGGTCGTGGCTGTCTGGCCTTCGGCCAGCACCACGATGGCCGTCACGTTCTGGTCCCACTTGGGATCGGGTCGACCGATGACGGCGGCGTCGGCCACGGCCGGGTGGCTCTTCAGACAGGCCTCGACTTCGGCGGGGTAGATGTTCTCGGCCGCCGACTTGATGAGCCGGCCCTTCGGCCCCACGAACGTGAGTGAGCCGTCGGCTTCGATGCGCCCGAGGTCGTTGGTGTGGTGCCACCCGCCCGCCTGACGCTGGTCGTTTAACTCCGGCCGGTTGAAGTAACCGTTCATGACGGTCGGGCCGCGCACGCCGATCTCACCTGTTTCGCCGGCGGCCAGCTCCTCGCCCTCGGGGCTGAGCATGGCGATGCGGACGAAGGGAGCGGGCCGGCCACTCGAGCCGATGCTCGGCTGCAGCGCGTTCAACGTGGCCATCCCCATGACCTCGGTCTGGCCGTAGCCGGCCGGCTTCTGCCCCCACCCGCTCGTGTCGACGGTGATCATGGCCGTCCATTCGGGCTTGCCGGGGAAGCCACGCAGCGTCTTCAGGTTGTAGCGGCCGTCGGCGTTCAGTTCGATGATCTGGTCCATGGTGGGCCCCATGATGAAGCCCCCCGTGCATCCCTCATCGGCGATGAGCCGGCACAGCTCCTCGGCCTCCACCCGCGGGGTGAAGACGTTCGTCCCGCCGGAAAGGAAGGTGGCGAGCGTCGTCATGAACGTGGCCACGTGGAACAACGGACCACAATTCAGGTAGACGTAGTCGGCCCCCACCCCCTGGATCTGGGCCATGAACGAACCCTGGATCACGAGGGCCCGACTCGACAACAGCGCTCCGTTCGGGCTCCCGGTGAAGGCGGCCGTGTACATCATGAGGACGGCGGTCGACTCGTCGAGGGCCACACCGGGATCGGTGGCCGGGGCGGCGGCGATGAACGCCTCATAGCTCCCTTCACCCTCACCGTCGTGCTGGAGCCAGAGAGCCTTCGACCCCGTGTCCTGGCGCACCTGACGCAGGGTGTCGCCGATCTCGGCCTCCTGCCAGAAGACCACCGACGGGTCGGCATCGGTGACCACGAAGGCGAATTCGTCGGCACTCTGCCGCCAGTTGGCCGGGCAGAACACGGCCCCCACCTTGGCCGCGGCCAACAGTCCCTCGAGGAGGCGGTGGCAGTTTTGTCCAAGCCACAGCAACCGGTCGCCTTCACCCACGCCGGCGTCGGTGAGGGCGTTGGCCAGCTGGTTCACCCGGGCGTCGAGGGCGGGGAAGTCGAGCCGGTACTCCCCGCACACAGCAGCCGTCGAACCGGGCCGGTTGCGGGTGTGATCGCGCAGGACGTCGGCCAATGTCACCTGGTGCATCACGTCGGGGCCGATATGAGTGGTGGTCATTCGTCGACCACCCGTCCCGCCTTGTAGCCCGCCCGGGGGATCGTCTCGCGTGCGAGCACGATGATGTCGGTGTCGATGCCGAGCTTGTCGCTGATGACAGCGGCGCACCGTGCGGCGATCTCGGCGTCGTCGCCCCCGGCGCCCGTTCCCCGCTCGACGCGCACCACCAGCGGTCGGGCGTCCTCGGTGGGCTTCACCATCTGCCACTCGAGGGTGGGCTCGTTGATCTCGCTCACACCCCGCAGGGCGGTCTCGACCTCGTTGGCCTGGAAGCGGGTGCCCTGCACGGCGATGAGGTCCTTGAAGCGACNNCGGATGGAGGTCTCGCCGCACGAGCACGGCTCGCGCAGGATGGCGCAGGCCTCCTCGAGGTCGTAGCGCAGCAGGCCGTTGTCACGGTCGAGGGTGGTCACCACCAGGTCGCCCCACTCGCCGTCGGCTACTTCGGCACCGGTGTCAGGATTGACGGCCTGGATGATGGCGAAGTCCTCGTTCAAGTGGGCGCCCGGCATCTCGCCACAGGCACCGCCGGCGTAGGCGTAGCACTCGGCCCCGGCTGTCATGAGAGGCATGCCCTTGCCCATACCGAATCCGGGCATGCCCTTGAACTCGAGCCCGGCGTCTTTCGGATCGATCCCCGCCTTGGCCGCCACTTCGAAGAACCGCCCGGTGGAGAAACCCATGAAGGGGATGTCGGGCTTCACCCTCGTCCAGAAGCGCAGGCCCTGCTCGGCCAGCTCGTCGGTGTCGGGCGGCGGCACCCAGATGTTGAGCATGCCGAAGTACTCGTAGGAGCCCGACAGCATCGGGCCACCGCCGTAGAGA
>PKWD01000138.1 GCA_003131945.1 Acidimicrobiaceae bacterium | reverse complement strand
CGATCATCACCCGCTGGCGCATCCCGCCGGAAAAGGCGTGGGGATAGTCATGTGACCGGCGCCCGGGATCAGGAATCCCGACCTGGTCGAGCATGTCCACCGCCTGCGCCCACGCTTCGGCGCGTCCGACGCTTTGGTGTGCCCTGACCTGTTCGGCGATCTGGTTGCCGACCGTGTACGCCGGATTGAGGCTCGTCATCGGCTCCTGGAAGATCATGGCGATGTCGTTCCCGCGGATGCGCCTCATCTTCTCGGCGCTCAGCCGGGTCAGCTCCATGCCCGAAAAATGGACAGCTCCCTCGGGTATCTGGCTCTCGCGCCGGGGCAGGAGTCCCATGATGGCCAACGCCGACACCGTCTTGCCCGATCCGCTCTCACCGACAAGCCCGAGCGTCTGTCCGGGCAGGACACCGAAACTGACATCCTCCACAACAGCGAGCCATCCGGCCCGGGTGGCGAACTCGACGCGCAGGTGCTCGACGCACAGCAGCTCCGGTCTCGACGGCACGCCGGTCGTCGCTGCTTGACCGTGCACCGGATCCCGCACCAGTTGCGGTTCGTGGTGCCGAGCAGGCCGAGAGTCTTTGTCGCGTGAGCGTGCCTTCGCCCCGAAGCGCTCGCGACCCAGTGCATCGCGGAGTCCGTCGGCCGCCAGATTTAAGGCCAACACGGTGAGAAGGATGGCCAGACCGGGAAAGACCAGAGTCAGGGGCGACTGGAAGATGAAGCGGTAGGCCTCGGTGAGCATCAGGCCCCAGCTCGCCGTCGGGGGTTGTTCGCCGACACCCAGAAAGCTCAGGCCGGCGTCGATGAGAATGGCGTAGCCGAGCGACAACGCCACCTGGATGATCAGTGGCGAGGCGACATTGGGCAGGATGTGCGTCCGGATCAGCCGACCGGGCGCCACCCCGGTGGCCCGGGCCGCTTCGACGTAGTTCTCCTCCCGAACGGCGATCACCTCGCCCCGGATCAGCCGGACGAAGCTCGGCACGAACACAATGGCGATGGCGATGGAGGCGTCGTTCAGGTTGGGGCCGAGCAGGGCGGCAACGGTCAGGGCCAGGACGAGGGGTGGAAACGAAAAGAGCGCATCCATGGCCCGCATAACGATGGCGTCTACCCAGCCCCGCACGAATCCGGCTACCAGGGCGAGCGGTAAAGCGAGCACGAGGGCGCCGCCCACGATCTGGAAGGCGGCGCGCAAGGGTGGACGCGCACCGAAGATGAGTCTGCTCAGGATGTCACGCCCGAGGTCGTCCGTCCCCAGCCAGTGGGCGGCCGACGGCCCCGCGTTTATCCGCACGAGGTCCTGCACGTTCGGTCCATAAGGAGCGAGCAACGGTGCGGCGATGGCCATGAAGATCACGCCCACGATGAAGACGAACCCGCTCACGGCCAACGGGTCGTGGATGAATCGACGCAGCGCGTTGCCGGCTTTGTCCGCCGTTGCATCAGCGGTGGCCGGAGGCGAGTGTTCCCAAGCCGGGGTATCGGGGCCCGTCACGAGTGGATCACCGCTACCAGGGGGTAGGAGTGTGCTCACGCCAGTCGCACCTTCGGGTTGAGGTATGCGTAGAGGATGTCGACGATGACATTGATGACCACGAAGGCCACGGCTGTGAGAAGAGCCACCCCCTGGACAATGGGGAGATCCTTGGTGCTGATGGCCTGGATCATGTACGTGCCGATCCCGGGTAACGAGAAGATGTTCTCGATGATGAACGTCCCGCCGAGGAGATAGCCGAACTGGATGCCGACGATCGTCACCACCGGACTGATGGCGTTCTTCAGTGCGTGTTTGCCGACGATCCGGATGGGCGAGAGCCCTTTGGCCATGGCCGTGCGCATGTAGTCCTGGTCGAGCGTGTCGATCAGTGAACCCCTGATCTGGCGGGCCACGGTGGCCGCCCCACCGAAACCGAGCGCCAACCACGGCAGAAGGAGGTGTTGGAACCAGGCCAAGGGCGAGGTTGCGAAGGGCGTGTAGCCGAGGGGGGGAAGGAGATGGGCGTGAATGGCCAGGAGGATCACAAGCAACATGGCCAGCCAGAAGTCGGGCATGGCCACACCCAGGCTGCTCACGGCCGTGACGATGCGATCGGCCCATGAACGCGGACGCAGGCCGGCCACGATGCCGGCGGGAAGTCCGATAAGCACCGCCGTGACCATGCCCCCGGCGGCGATGCAAAGCGTCACCGGGAAGCGGATCCGGATTCCGGCGGAGACGCTCGAGGAAGGCACACTGGCCGGGGTGAAGAGGGAATGGCCCAGGTTGCCCCGCAGGACGTTGCTCAGCCACAACCAGTACTGGGAGAAGAACCCCTGGTTCAAATGAAGCTGCCGGCGGATCTGCGCCACCGTCGAGGCTTTGGCATGAACGCCACCGGCCAAGGTCAGTGCCGGATCACCGGGCAGCAGGAGTACCAGGCTGAACACAGCTAGGGAAATGACGAGCAGTAGCGGAATGGTGATCAGGAGCCGCCGTGCGACGAAGGAGAGTAACGATCCACCGGACGCCATGAAGACGAGCTCAGGTCATTTCTTGATGTAGATACCCTGCAGGTTGGCCTTGCAGTAACCGATGGGAGCCACGACTTTGCCTCCCACGCGTGTCTTGTTGTACGCCACGATCTCGGGGATGAAGGCGATGGGGATCTCGAGGCCCTGTGCCATGACGATCTGGGATGCCTTTTGCATGAGCGGCCCCTGCACCGTCGCCGAGATCGAATTCGACGCTGTCTGGACGAGCTGTGTCACCTGTGCGTTGTGTGATCCGAGAGCTATGGACACGAAGCCGGTGCCCTCGTACTCGCTCTCGAAGTTGTTCGCCAGATCGGGTCCGTTCGAGGAGTTCTCGATGAGGATGGCGTTGCCTTGTCCCTTCTCGTAGACCTGGGTGAAGAGGTCGCCGCCGGGGATTTGGGTGATGTTCACGTGGAAGCCGGCCGGAGCGAGCTCATTCTGCATGATGGTCGCCGCGCTCTGAAACTCGGCTTCGCCGGCGGGGAACACCAGATCGAAGCTCACCCCTTGGGGGAATCCGGCCTGGGCCAGCATGGCCTTGGCAGTGGCCGGCTTATAGGTGTACTGGTTACCGATCGTCTTGTTGTATCCGGGCGACGAGCTGGGGAAGGGTTGGTAGGCGGGCTGGCCCAGGCCGTCGAGGACCGCCTTGTTCAGCACCTGGCGATTGATGGCGTACTCGAGGGCGGCACGCACCTTCGCGTTGTTGAACGGTGGCGTGTTCTCGCGCAGTTGCATCAACATGTACTCGTAGGACTGCGTGACGGCGATGCCGATGTTCGGGTTGGCCTTGGCCGTCGGATAGTCCTGGGGCATGAGCTCGATCATGTCGACGGCCCCGTCGATCAGGGCCCCGATCGCCTGGGGGCCGGCGGTCAATTGTACGAAATCGACCCCTCCCAACTTGTAGGCCGACTTGTCGAAGTAATTCTTGTTGGCCACGAGGTCGATCGACGAGCCCGGTTGGTAGCTCTTCAAGATGAACGGTCCCGAGCCGATCGGCGTCGTGGCTGCTGTCGCTATGGATGATGGCGCCATGATCATGCCGTCGATGAAGCTGAAGGCAAGGAGGAGGTCACCGGGGGTGGGGGGCTGCTTCAGCTGGAGAACGAGAGTGGTGGCGTTGGTGGGGGTCATGCTCACGATGGCCTCGAGCGACGTTCGCAGGGGGCTCTTACGAACGTGCTCGATGCTCTTCATGACGGCGTCGGCGTTGACGGCTTCACCGTTGGAGAACTTGACGCCGGGGCGGAGGNNAGTGCAGGGTCAACGTCGAACCCGAGATCTGCCAGCTCTGGGCGATACCGGGGAGGATCTCCTGGTTGCCCTGGGCGCCCGGTGGTTCGTACGTGACGCTCGAGTAGATCTGTGACAGTTCCTGGAACGAGCAGTCATTGAGGCCGGTGCCGGGGTCGAAGTCATTCGAGAATCCGTTGTTCAGGTCCACCCCGAAGCGCAGAACACCGTTGGGGTTGGGTGTCCCCGCGTTCGAAGATGCCTGGGGGGTGCCACCGCCGCCGCACGCCACCAGCACCAGCGACATGGCGGTGAGACCGCCTACCACCCACCGTGCCTTGTGCACCTTGTCGCCGTTGCCCGCCGCTCGTCGCATGGCTTTCCTCTCGTGACTTCCGCAGTGGGCAGAGTCCCCGCCTCTGTCTCTGACGTCGGTGTCAGCGTCGCCAGGGTACTTCCGGACGAGGGGGGATGCGAGCAATCCCGGTAACCTGTCGCCGGTGGCCGGCAACTGCTCGAATGTCAGCGACATGACCGGGAGGTCCGTCGTCATCACCGGCGGTAACAGCGGTATCGGCAAGGCGACGGCCGAGGCACTGGCACGTCTGGGAGCGCGCGTCGTGATCGCGTCGCGCAACCCCGGCCGGGGAGCGGCGGCGGTCGCCGACATCCGCCGTGCGAGCGGCAACGACGCCGTCGAGTGCGTGACCCTCGATCTAGCCAGCTTGTCCTCCGTGCGGTCATGCGCCGCCGACCTGCTCGAGCGTCTCGACGAGATCCACGTGCTGGATCTGAACGCCGGCGGCGTGTTGTCGCGTCGGACGGAGACCGAGGACGGCTTCGAATCGCAGTTCCAGGCCAATCACCTCGGCCATTTCCTGCTCAGTCAGCTACTCCTTGACCGTCTGGTCCAGAGTGCCCCGGCCCGGATTGTCGTCCTGTCGTCGTGGGGCCATACCCAGGCCAAGGGTGGTCTCGATTTCAACGATCTCCAGTGGATGGGCCGGCCGTACCGCGGTTCTTTCGTCTACAGCGCCACCAAGCTGATGAATCTCTACTTCACGTTCGAGCTGGCCCGGCGGCTGGCGGACACGGAGGTGACGGTGAATGCCCTTCACCCCGGATTCGTGGCCTCCGGCTTCGCAATGAGCGGGGATACCAAATGGCTCCGACTCGGCATCATGGTGAGCCGCCCCTTCGCCCGGTCTCCGCAGAAGGGGGCGGCCACGGCGATCTGGTTGGCCGCCTCCGACGAGGCCGAGGGCGTCACCGGGAAGTATTTCGTCGACTGTAAGGAGAAGACCCCGGCCCCCTTCGCCCTCGACGCCCACGCCGCCCGGCACCTGTGGGAGCTGAGCGCTGAGCTCGCCGGCCTCGGCTCATAGCGGCGACCCGCCGTGTCCACCCAGGAGTACCGGCGTGTCCTCGAGGAGCATCTGGCGCAGGTCGAGGCAGAGTTGGCCGAGCGCCGGCGGGCGGCGACGCCGAGCGGGGAGCGCCCCGGATTCGGCAAGCGCGCCGGGGACTATGTGGCCCAGGTGGTGGAGGACCGCACCAACAACCAACTGGCCGACAGCCTGGCCCTCACGGCCACCTCCATCCGCCACGCACTCGTCCTGATCGACGAGAATCGCTTCGGCCGGTGTGAGTCCTGCAGCGAGGCCATCGGTGAGGACCGTCTTCAGGCTGTTCCGTGGGCCCTTCTCTGCATGCGCTGCCAGTCGGCCGACGAACACGGCGACCGGTCGTCCGCCTTGCGGCGCCCGAAACGCTGAGGCCTCGCCGGCGACGGGGCCTACCTGACCACGGTGACGGTCACGGGGACGGTCCACGCGATGTCGACCGACGATCGACCGACATGGAGCACATACAGGCCCGGGTCGATCCGCCACCCGGCTCGACGGTCGGGGCCGCCCGTTTTGACCATGTTCCCGAGAGGCAGGCGCGATCGCAGGCGGGTTGTCTCGCTCGTACCCGGGTCCCAACAGGCGAAAGAACGGTCAGACAGGTCGAGGCGTACGATCCCCGTCTGACCGGGGTCGACCCGGATCTTCCCGAAGGCCTTCAGCTCCTTGGCGGGCCGGAAGAGTTCACCGGTGGGCGGCGGCTCCACGTAGCACTGGACGACCTCCGTGCCGTCGCGACCACCGCTGTTGGTGACGGGCACCGTGACAATGAGTTCGTCGCCGGGTGTGAAAGTGACCGCCGAGAGCTCCGGTTCACCGATCCGGAATGTCGTATACGACAACCCGTGGCCGAACGGGAAGGTGACGCCGATCCGTCGTTGTTCGTACCAGCGGTAACCGACGAGCAGGCCCTCCCCGTAGCGCAATTCGCTGCGTTCGCCCGGAAAGGTGGGGAACGCGGGGGTGTCCTCGACGCGCCTCGGAAAGCTCACGGGTAGCCGGCCACCAGGATCCTCGTCCCCGACGAGCACGTCGGCCAGTGCCCCGGCCATTTCCTGGCCCCCGAACCACACCTGGGCCACGGCGCCCACGTGGTCCACCCACGGCATCGCCACCGGAGCACCGGTGTTCACGACGACCACCGTCTTGCCGTTGACGGCGGCCACCCGCCGGACAAGGTCGTCCTGGTCAACGGGCAGGACGAGAGTCTCCCGGTCGAAACCCTCCGACTCCCATTCGTTGGAGGTCCCGGTCACGACGACGGCAACGTCGGCGGCAGCGGCAGCGGCAACGGCACGTTCGATCAGATCGGGTGGGGCCATCCACCGGCATCCCACCCTGAAGGCGAAGAACCCTTGCGCCCCGAGCGTGTCGTACTCGACCGTGATGGTGACATCCCGGCCGCCCTCGAGTTCGAGCTCGTGTGTCATCTCCTTCGAACCGAGACCCATGAAGCTCGGACCCCGGGGCAACGACTCTTCGAATCCGTCGAGGATCACGGTGCCATCGACGAGCACTCTGGCCCGTCCGACCTGCGTCAACGTAAAGATGTAGCGGCCCGTCTCGGCCGGTCGGTATACCCCGGTGGCACGCAGCGAGAACGGACCGGTCAGAGCGGGAACGGGTGGTCCCAGGTGTGCGAGCTCGGTGGCGTGCAGCTCGGCGTTGTGCACGACGTCTCCGGCGCAGTCGAAGGCGCCGAAATACTGCGCCACCAACGGGATGCGAAGAGTGGACGTCGTTCGGGAAAGATCCACACCCGGTTCGTGGACAATGGCGACGCCGTCGCCGAGCTTGGTCCGTAGGGCGTCGAGGGGACTCGTCCGGTGATCCGGCTCGACACCGGCGGACCCGCCTCCCATGAGGACGGCCCGGTCGGCATTGGGGCCCAGCACCGCCACCCGGTTGACCTCCGCCGACAGGGGCAGGAGGCCGGTGTTCTTGAGCAGGACGATGGACGCCACCGCCGCCCTGCGCGCCACGGTGGTGCGCCGCTCCGGTGCCGGCCGCGGCGGCACCTCTTCGGGGTTGTCGGTGTCGAGGAGACCCAGCCGGTCGTAGACCGACAGCAGCCGTCCCACCTGTTCGTCGAGATCCGACTCGGTCACGGAGCCGTAGCGCACGGCATCGGCCAGCGCCGCCCCGTAGGCGCGGCCCGGCCCCGGCATCTCGAGGTCCACGCCGGCGACATGGGAACCCACAGTCGATGCCACCCCGAACCAGTCGGTCAGCACGAAGCCGTCGANNAAGCCCCATTCTCCTCTCAGGATGTCGGTCAGGAGCTCCCGGTGCTCCGAACACCACATCCCGTTCAGCCGGTTGTAACCCGTCATGACCCCGAGGGCGCGGCCCTTCGTGACGGCAAGCTCGAAGGGCACCAGATAGATCTCCCGAAGGGTGCGTTCGTCGATCACCGAGCTCATCGTGTAGCGCTCGAATTCGGCGTCGTTGCCGACGAAGTGCTTCACGGTTGTCGCCACGTCCTGCGCCTGCACTCCGTCGATGAAGGCCGCCGCCAACGTCCCGGAGAGAAGCGGATCCTCGGAGTAACACTCGAAATTGCGTCCCGCCAGCGGTGACCGGGGAATGTTCACGGTCGGGGCCAGGAGCACGTGACATCCCTTGGCCCGGGCCTCGGCGCCCAGGAGCGCACCGACGCTACGGACGAGGTCGGGATCCCAGGTGGCACCCAGCGCTGATCCACACGGAACGCAGGTCGTGCGCTGTGCCTCGGGCCCCGGCAGCGTCTTCCCACGCGCTCCGTTCGGTCCGTCGGTGACGCCCAGCGGCGGGATACCCATGCGTTCGACCCCCGGGACGGTCCACAGATCCTGGCCTGCGGTCAGAGATGCCTTTTCGTCGACCGTGAGCCCGGTGACGAGTCGTCGGACCTTCGTGGCCCCGATGAGCCTCTCGCCAGGCGCCGCCTGCTTCTCATCTTCATCCATGACCGACAGTCTGGCGTCATTGCCAGGGCCATGGCTCGGAGAACCGGACGGCCCGGTACTGTGGACCGGCCATGGATGTCGTGACAGTCGGGAAGGCGGCCGAGTGAGAACGGGCGAACTGACGACCCCCGCCCTCCTCGTCGACGCGTCGGTCCTCGAGGACAACCTGGCGGCGATGGCGACCGCTCTTCCCGGCGACCGCCTGCGGCCTCACGTGAAGGCCCACAAATGCACCGCCCTGGCCAAGAGACAATCGGACCATGGGCACCGCCGATTCACCTGCGCCACGCTGGCCGAGATGGAAGGAATGGCCCGGGCCGGCCTCGGTGAGGACCTGCTCCTGGCTAACGAGGTGGCCGATGCCGGCCGCCTGGGACGACTGGCTCGGCTCGGTGCCCGTGTGACACTGGCCGTCGATTCGCACGAGACGATCTCGGCGGCAGCGACCGGAGGCGTCGCCGAGGTGGTCATTGACGTGAACGTGGGGCTTCCACGCTGCGGGTGCGACCCCTCTGACGCGGGACGGCTGGCCGATTCGGCCCGGGCGCAGGGCCTCGNNCTGAAGGAGAGGGCCAAACGGATCGACATGATCAGGCCGGCCATGGAGGCGTTGCTCGCCGCCCATGCTGACGTCGGTGGCGACCTGGTCTCCGCCGGCGGAACCGGGACCTACGACATCAACACCTGGGCCACCGAGATCCAGGCCGGTTCCTATGCGTTGATGGACACAGCCTACGCCGAGCTCGGGCTCCCATTCCGCCTGGCTCTCCACGTCGAAGCGACCGTCATCTCGGTGTCCCGGGGCTGGGCCGTGGCCGACTGCGGGCTGAAGGCTCTGGCCATGGACCACGGAGATCCGACCGTCGATGGTTCCAAAGTGTGGTTCTGCTCGGACGAGCATGTGACCTTCGAACCGGGCCGACCGGTCAGAGTCGGCGACCGCATCCGCGTGACCCCGGCTCACGTCGACCCCACTGTTGCTCTGCACGAGAGAATGTTCGTCGTCGACGGAGACGACGTGCTCGAGACCTGGCCGGTCGACCTGCGCGGCTGGTAAAGGGATACGGTGCGCCCCATGAGCCCCGACTCGTACGTGCTGGCCGGCAGCGATGTCTCCATCCCCCTTCTCGGGGTAGGGACGTGGGCCTGGGGTGACCGGTCCACCTGGGGCATGGGTGGATACGACGCTGATCTGACCATCGGATCGATCGAAGGGGCGTGGGACACCTCCATCGACGCCGGCGTCACCTTCTTCGACACC
>PKWD01000009.1 GCA_003131945.1 Acidimicrobiaceae bacterium | reverse complement strand
CGACGCAAGCGCAGAATCAGCGATCTGCATGCCAACAATCGCTGGTCGCGATAGCGCATATTCGCGGCGAGGCTGAGTCGGTTTCGTTCATTTGACCGGGCGCAACTGCCGGATCCGGTGATGCCACGCCGAGGCAGACCGGCTCCAGACGTAGCGATATCACCCTAAGCCGTGGATACTGAGTGGTAGCAAGGATGCGTACGGCCTGAATGTCGACAGGCACACATCTCGNNAGAGTTGCGTGGTCTCCCGGTGACAAAGCGGCCCTGCGAGTCACCGTGTTGGAGGAGCTTCGGCGAACGCTGGGGTCGTTGACTGACGAGATGCAACCCATCGGACCGGGCTGGGTCGCACGATCCCAGTCCCTGCCCTTGGTCTGGTCGCTGAACCAGCTTCGCATCACTGAGCCAACTACCTTCGCTGCCGCCTTGGCCCTCGCCGATGAACACCTGGCGGGACTGCCCTACCGCCATATCCTCGTCGAGAACGAATCTACGGCCACTCTGCTCGAGGGTCCTTTCCGCGCCGCCGGCTGGACTGTTGACTGCGAAGTTCTCATGGCATTAGCTGAGTCACCAGACAAGGACGTCGATACGAGTTCGGTAGTCGAGCTGAGCGAAGAACAGATGCTGGTACTCATGAGGCGCTGGATAGCAGAGGAGCGTCTCGACATCTCTGCCGCTGGCTTCGTCCAGGTAGAGGAGTACAACAGGCGGGAAGGGAGATTATGGAAGGAGCGGCGCCTTGGAATCGTCGATGGTGATAACTCGCCCATGGCGATCACCAAGTTGCGGGTCGATAGGGCAACCGCGTGGGTCGAGGATGTTTATGCCGTGCCTGAAGCACGCCGCCGCGGCTACGCCCGTGTGCTTGTATCGCACGCCACGGCCCTTGCCCGGTCGGCGGGCTGCCCTTTGACGTTCATCATCGCCGATGACAACGACTGGCCGAAGGACCTCTATGCGAGGGTTGGATTTCGACCGATCGGGCGCACGACGACGTTCCACTGGAACCTCAGCTCCGTTGTGTGATGGACTACCGATCAAGTCACCGGATTGCATCGGATTGTTGGATCCCTGCGAATATCTGGACCACCCTATAATCCCGCCCTACTCTGCAAGGCGTGGTCCGAGCAGACCGTGCGGTACTACCGGATCCGGTGAGGCCCCCAGGAACGCGTGGACAAGGCCAGCCATTCGCAATCACGTGCTGGTCGCCGGTAAAGGCCGGTCGTTGTCGGACCGGCGCCGCACAACCCCTACACCTCCCGGGCTGCCTTGCTGGCATTCGGTTCGCGGTTAGCACTTGTCATCTCTGCAGGTGACCATTGTCCCTGGTTAGAGCCACAATCTGGCCAATTTGAGGCGGGGCCAAGGGTCGTGAGCGGCTGCGAGATGGACCACGAAGGGACCACCTTGTCGGTTTGGTGCCCTACTGCATCGGCGGCTCCAGTGGCTTTCTGAGCAGTGGGCCTCGATGAGCGGCGTATCGCCACAGCGTCGGGCGCGATCATCGGCATAGATTCCGGACGCGGCCTCTAAGCGCGGCAGGTTTACTCACACTGCTCCCGATGAGTGGACCGCCCCAGGACGAGTGGCGGCGAGGTCGCAGGTAGCCGCGCCCGATGGCGGCCGTCACAACAGGTCGAAGGCCTCCATGAGCATTACCTCTCGCGAATACCGTGCGGCTTCCGGGACGTGAGCGCCCTTCAAAACTCCGCGCGCAAGCGACACGTGTGCGTGCGCTGGCGGGCTCCCGTGGGAAGATCGGCACCTGAGACAGTCGGGCGCTGAAGGTGACGGGGAGACAACACGATTTGTGGTCGCTGATGTCCATCGCCATCGTCACGCTGATGGGCCCCGTCTGGCTGGCATTTGGTCTCTCCAGGCTCGTTGACCGAGGTTGGACAGAACGGAAGTTCTGGTCGTCTCATCAGCGCCTTGCAAGCGTTCTGAGCGGAACCAGACGGGTGAATGCCGGTCCGCGGGACACACGATTTCGGCCCTGTGGGCGTGTCTCCTCGGGGGGTTCGTCGCCGTCTTCGTCGTCTACCCGGCGTTGCACTCCTGAGCATCAAGTCCTGCGTCCTGCCGGTGGTGCGCAGGATCGGCACCTGGCGGGCGTCCAGATCGGCAGATCTGGCGCGCGCCCGATCTTTGGAGCGATTGCCGCGTCGACACTCCGGGCACCCTTGACTATATGTAGTCACTCTGTTAAATAACCAACCTATGAAGTATCTGCAGGAGCGACGGCAACGATGACTGTGACGGCCCCCGATCGCTTCGACGTCGTCTTCGCCGCCTTGTCGGACCCTACGCGGCGCTCGATCGTGCGTCGGTTGGCTGACGGTGAGGCAACCGTGCTCGAGTTGGCCGAGCCGTTCCCGATCAGTCTCCCGGCCATCTCCCGTCATCTGAAGGTCCTCGAGCGGGCGGGTCTGATTAGCCGCAGCCGAGATGGACAACGGCGGCCATGCCAGCTGCGGCCGGAGCCTCTGGTCGAGATTGCTGCATGGGCCGAGCACACACGAGCTGGCTGGGAGCACCGTCTCGACCGGCTCGATGCGCACCTCCGGCGCACATCTGACCGAACCGCATCCCCACCGACATTGGAGAAGCCATGAGCAGTGCCCCGACCATCACCGATCCGACGACCTGGGCTCTCGATCGTGAGATCGTCCTCGTTCGAGTTCTTGACGCCACACGCGAAGCGGTGTTCGCCGCGTGGACCGATGCGGATGCCTTCTGCCAGTGGTTTGGTCCCGATGGGTTCACCTGCACTGTCCGAGAGATGGACGTGCGCCCGGGAGGTCGAGCGCGCTTCGACATGGTTTCCGGAGACGGCACCCTGTTCACGAATCGCTTCGACTACCTCGAGATCGTTCCAGTCGAGAGATTGGTGCTGGATCACGGGTCCGACGCCGACAATGACCCGGCACGCTTCCGAGTGACAATTGTCCTCGATGAACAAGCCGATGGAAAGACGGTGTTGACGCTGCGGCAGCTCCACCCAACCGTCCACCAGCGAAATGCGACCATCGGCTTCGGCGCTGTCGAGCTCGGTCTGCAGACGATGCAGAAGCTCGCTCACCATCTCGGAGTCGTCTGAATCCCACGGCCGATGAAATCTCGCCGCGGGACAGGTCAACCAGTCTGACCGACCTCCGCCACCCGAAGGAGCCGCCATGTCGCGCGTCCGCATCCACAACTTCTCGATCTCGCTCGACGGGTTCGCCACCGGCGAGGGGCAGGCCCTCGACACGCCGTTCGGCCATGCCGGGCATCGGCTCCACGAGTGGATGTTCGCCACTCGGTTCGGCCGCCGCGAAGTCCTCGGCGAGTCGGGCGGCACCGAGGGTGTCGATCACGTGATGGCCGACCGGCACGGACCCGGGATTGGTGCGGAGATCATGGGCGCGGGCAAGTTCGGCCCTCCGGGCTGGCAGGACGACCCGGAGTGGCGCGGGTGGTGGGGCGACAACCCGCCGTTCCACACGCCGACGTACGTCCTGACCCACCGTCCGCGCCCGTCGCTGGAGATGGACGGTGGTACGACGTTCCACTTCCTCGACGCCGCGCCAGCGGATGCACTCGAGGTGGCGCGGGGCGCAGCCGCCGGTCAGGACGTCCGCATCGGCGGGGGCCCGACCATGATGCGCGCGTTCATCGCCGCCGGTCTCGTCGACCACCTGCACGTCGTGCAGGTGCCGATCCTGCTCGGCCGCGGTGTTCGGCTGTGGGACGGCCTGGAGGCGTTGGAGCAGCAGTACGACGTGGAGGCAGTCTCGACGCCCCGCGGCGTCACCCACCTCACGTTCACCCGATGACGAGGGACCCATGCGTTCCTGGCCGCAATGGAAGTCGCGACCGTCCCCAACCGCCGGGTACGGGGCTGCCCCCGAGTGGCCCCGATTGCCCGTTCTGGACCGCCCGCGCCTCCATCCTGTATTGCCGGATCCGGTGAGGCCCTTAGGAACTCGTCGACAGGGCCAGCCATTCGCAATCATGCGCTGGGCGCCGATATAGACCGGTCGTTGTCAGACCGGCGCCGCACTACCACTGCACCTCCTGGGCAGCCTCGCTGGCATTCGGTTCGCAGTGGCAACCCCACTGGCGATAGTGACAACGGTGGTGGTGTCCGTGCCGTTGGCGAATGTGCCGGTGGCTCCCGCACCCGGAGCAGTGAAGGTCACCGACACGCCGGCCACCAGCACCGGGTTGCCGTGGGCATCCTCCACGATGCCGCTCAAGAGGGTTGGGAACGTCGTGCCGACAGTCGTGCTCTGACCGCCCCCGGAGCTGACCACGACCTGGGAGGCGGTTCCGGCGAGGTTGGTCTCGGTGAAGGTGCCTGCTGTGACCCCGCCTGACGTGACCGCCACTGCATAGCTACCGGCTGTCATGTCGGCTGTGAAGGCCGTGGTCGTTAGCACTCTTCATCTTTGCAGGTGGCTCATTTGCCCTGCTTAGAGCGACAATCAGGCCAATTCGAGGGGGCGCCGAGAAGCGCCACGACCCGTAGGTCTGCACGGTCCGCTTGTCGTTCTCGATCTCTCGACCGTCTATCGTTCGGCGGCACTCGGTGTCCTCATGACATGCGCCATCGCCTGGATCCAAGCCGGTGTCGCTGCGCTCACTCTGGCCGGCGCCGAAACGGAACGGGTCGCCCCCCATCGCGGCGGGTCGACGTGGTCGTCGACGAGGCGTGGGCCATCCTGGCCAAGCTGAGGATTCAATAAACCTGTGTCTCGTCCCGGAGACTCCAATCGGAGTCCGTCAGGCACGGTGAACTGCCATGGCGAAGAAAACGGGCACTCTGATCACCCATATAACCCTGCCCAGGCACAACTGGGACACCCTTCCCGTCATTTTTGGCGCGGGGTCATGTTGGCGTGCATTTTGACGAATTGCATCACAGGAACGGTTTCAATATGGGTAAGTCCATCGAGGGCGGTCATTTCGTCGGCGAGGTACTCATAAAGCGAGCGATCGTCCGGGCATACCAGCGCTGCGACCAGGTTGGTGGATCCGGTGGTGGCGGCGACGAAGGGAAATTCGGGGCGGCTGGCCAAGGTTTGTCCGACGACTCTCAGATTCGAGGGGGCTACGGACATCCACAACAGAGCCTGAGAGCGGTTCCCAAAGGCTTCACTGGCGAGGTCCAAGTCGAAGAACAGAACACCCGTGGCAATCAGTTCCTCGACTCGCCGTCGGACCGTCGACTCATGCCAGTGAGTGCGCGCGGCTAACTGCCGATAGGGAGCGCGGCCGTCGTCCGCAAGGGCCTCGACGAGCGGCCAATCGGAGTCCTGCAGCTTGGCCTTTGGGTGATCGATCGACGGCCTGTCCCGTGTCGGAGAGAGGAGTTGGGCGATCTCCCCGTCGCTGAGGGCGCTCTGGCCAGGCGGAGCCGATAATCCAGTGGCGAAGAGGTGGATGAGACAGTAGGCCTCAAGGTCAACGACCTGTCGACCGACCGAGA
>PKWD01000013.1 GCA_003131945.1 Acidimicrobiaceae bacterium | reverse complement strand
CAAGTCAGAGTGTCATTCCCACACGGACCGTCCAGTCGAACCGCTCGACTTCGCTAGGGGTCCACAGCAGGTTGGTGGTCTCGCGGTCCGTAACGCCTGACGCCATTAGGCGGTTCTCGTAGAGAGTTCGGAGTCGCTTGGCGCAGGGCCAATTCTGACCCTTGCCGGTCAGGGACTCGAACCCAGTCTTGAGCAGGACGATGCGATCCTGCGGTCGGATGCTCTCGCTATTCCGCCATGCTTGAGCGAGCCAGTCAATGGCGGAAACGAGGCGACGGCTTAGACGGTCGTCTGGCTGGGTACTTCGCGCGACGGCCATGTCGTATATGGCTTGTAACATTGCCGGATCAGGCGAGATGTCGCCAAGGGGAATGGTGAGTCCTCGCGGAGGCGGTACAACCAGGCCTTCTTCGATGCGGTAGCCAATCGAGCTGCCGTTCGGTCCGTGAAACGCTGCCAAGAACCGCTTTGAAAGGTCCTCGAACCTTCCGTCGGTCCAGCGCCCATCGAAGTGCCGAACTGGTCCGAGTTCCCAGCCGGCGAAGGCCACGACTTCCTTGAGCGGGAGGTATGGCAGGAACATCAGATAGGGCGATCTCGGCTCCGCCTGGGCACCGATCGTCATCGGGTAAGTCTATTGCCCCTGGTCAGTGCTGTGGCCCCGGCGGTCCCGACAGGGAGCCTGGCTGCGTCGTTTGCCCGATCCTGCGCCAAAGATGAGGTGGCATTACATCCTCGTCGTAGCGTGACGGATGTGATCCGTCTCGGGATAGGGGTCCGGGTAGGTACTGAGATAACTCCTCGGTTGGGAACCAAGAGAGCACTCCACAATGAGATGACGAGGATCTTGACATGAACAAGCCCCCACCCTGCATCTTCTGTGGCGAACCGTCATCTAGACGGGGTGAGCACGTCATGACCCAGTGGTTCCTCGAGCGCTACGTCGGCGAAGGACCATTCACCTACGAGATCAGCGGCGAGCCAATCCTGGATCGAGTCGGAAATCCCCGCACCGCAAATCATCTACCTCCGGACCTGTTGCCGGTCTGCGACGGGAATACCAGTCCGAACGATTGTAATGGATCCCTCAACCGGCTCTACGAAGTACCGAGCAGGGGCTCTGTCCAAGCAGTTGTCGATCGCGGTGAGGCACTCGAGACGCTGTTGGATGTGACGAACTTTGCTCGCTGGTGGATAAAGACCATCCTTCTGCTCCAACACCCATCGTGCCGTAACGCCTTCCCCGGCATCGAAAGGCGATCATGGGATCTTCCTGCATCAGTCTATGAGGGTCTGATCAAGGGCACTTTGCCACCAGATGTGTCACTGTGGCTCGCTCGATCCGATGACCTGAGAGGCGACATTCAACTTCCCGAACTGATGCGCGTGTATCTCCCCACTACGTTCAACCCGGAGGGAGGAGGCGGGAAGCCAGCCAGCCTCCTTGCAGGCATCCGACATATGGCGAATCGGATGTTGCAGATTCAACTCGTCGCGCATCCGCTTTGTGATTTCGATCATCCTTTTGAACCGGCCGGGCTTGTGGAAAAGCTCTGGCCCGAGCCTTCGGGAAAACTGGATGTCAATTCCCTCCCTATTTTGAGCTCAGAAGGTCGGCGGCAACTTGGCGCCCTATTCGTCGACGCAGGCGTGGGTTCCAACCTTCCAGCGAATGGATGGCGGGAGTTTATCGAAGCGGTTCCCGACGGCAGCCCATTATCGTCCCCGGTGTTCGTTATACCGCCAGCTTCCAGCGGGCCTTGATTGGAACGTAGATCGTGGGGGAGACGGAACGACACGGACGACGCACTTTCGATGAATATTCGCGCCTAGGACTATCCAATGGTCTTTCCTGACTGGCGAGTGCCAGTCCTACCCATCCGTGACGGCGGCAGATGAGTGATGATCGGAAGGTCCTACCAAAAGGAGGACACGGCCGTTCGAGGATCGACGAGATATGACTCGACCCGGGAGAACATCTCAAACGCAAATACATGTGGGTCTATCGCATTCTCATAGGTCGCACGCGCGAAACGGTTGACCACTGCTGCGACCAACGGTATGGACGCACGGAGAATGTCGCTAAGCAAAGGGCCGTCAGTAATACCACCGTGCAGAACGAGATTGCGATGCCGATACAAGCCGCGTAACGTCTGCTGCAGCTCCTGTCGTTGCGACTCGAACCGCTCAACCTCAAGAAGGTGCCGTGTGTGGGAGAGCACGACTCGGGCGCTCCGATGATGAAGGTTAAGGTGTTCATCTCGCCGAAGAGCGATCTCCAACTCTGCTAGTCGATCATGACGGTCTAAAGTTTGTAGGTATTGCGCCAAGGCCTCGTGTTGGCAGCGCGAAAAGAGAACTCCCAAGGAAATCTGAAAACTCGAGCGAACGAGTGCCACCAAGGCTACGTCGCCGGCACGGCTCGATACCTGGATACGATCCGGGTCGCCTGGGGCCGCAAGCAGTGCTTCCAGCGCAGCCCAAAGTATTCCGGCTGCGCTAGGCCCTGACTCGGAGAGCCCTGACGTGAGGAGCTCGATGGACACTTCGAGGCGATCGTCGGAAGTGGGAGATTCGAGTAGGGCATCGGCCAATTCGTATCCAGGCGCCAGTGCCCTTCCAAGTTGAGATGTCTCAGGCAGGCGTCTTTGGTTGTTCACCCCGGCAATCCAGACGGTCTCATAGAATTGAGGTGCTTTTCCGGATTTAAGAATCGCCCGCTGCCGTAGTCGATGGATTGCCCTCGCCACGTCGAGCAGCGCTCCATCGATGTCCCACTGCTCGGATTCGTACAGGATGCCGCCGTGGAGAGTCATTGGAGCATTGTGGTGGTNNGAGCCACTGTCGGGTCGCGGTTGTATTCATCCAGCCTGGGGTCGATCGGATCTCGCCTTGCGGGGGACGAGAAAGTCCGACGACGACCGCCACTGTTCCACGGCCGTGTGAGACGCGATCCTCGAGCTCGCCAACGATCGTGTCCAGGTCATACGGGGCCGCGTCGTACTGGGCTCGGTAGTCGAGCCACCGAGACAGATAGCCGCTGCTAATCCCGATGTGGAGCAAGTGTGTGGCAATAAAACAGGCTGAATCCGCGGGTGCCACTACACCAACAAATGTCGGCCCAGCCGTGTCGGCATAGCCAGAAGCTTGGAACTCCTGTCTCCAATTCGCCAGGTAGTCCTGCTCTAGACCCGGGAGTAACGACATCCACGCCTTGAACTTGAAGGACGATGGTACGAACTCTGCGGCTTCACGTGGAATCTGGGCGAGCAGCGGTCCGCGGGCTGTCATTGGTCCTAGGCCAACGTCATGAAGGATCTGCTCGCGAGTCTGACGCTTGAGATCATCGAAGCTCGCAGGGGTTAAAAGTCCGTTAGCGGAATGAGTGCCGGCAGCGGCGAGTTCCTTCATTAGTCCTATCGTGCTTTGGCGAAACAGCGTGGAGGGCCATCCACCGAGGTGGCCGCTCAGCAGGTAGCGAAGTTCATCAACCATCTGACTTGCGTATTCACCATTTATCATGGCAATAGAGTAGAGGATCGATGTCTCGCCGTGAGAAGACGTTATCCGGGCGGCGCCTTGCTTCGTCGATAGCTCCAGGAGATTGACTTTGTCAGCACCAAAACTGAGCTAAATCGAAGGGCGTGGGTTACGCGGAGCCCACCGCGCAAAGCAGAGCATGCGTACGAGGTGAAACCAGACCAACTCAGGCAGGTCCGGTGAAACATCGGCCCTATGTCCCATGAGTGTCACTAGTGCGTCCTGGCTCCGTGAACCACGTCCGAGACCGTGCCCCCCGTTTCTGAGCGCTCGTAGGAGGNNCGAACTCCATGGTCGATTGCTGCGGCGTCGCGTGACTGGTTGTCCCGAAAGCCGTCTCGCAGTGCGCCCAACGCCTCCACGCCTCGCTCGCAGCGCTCCATTACAACGTGCGCGACTTCGGGGTGCGGTAAGAGAGCGGACTTTAATCGTTCGAGTTCTAACTCGACTGTGCTTGGCGTCGCGAGCTGGTCCCAGGATCTGATCCCGCCACCGAGACCCTCCATAAGATCAAGGGCCTCGAACAGGAGCTCCATTCTGGTAAATTCTTCGCGGCCAGAATCAACCAGAATGCTCTGGACGCACGCCAGCAAGCGTTGGTGAGTGAGGAAGCGGCCGAGCATTAGGTAGGGGTCAAATGTGCCGTCGATTGCGCGGTGCGTCGACGGGTCGAGCAATTCGGCGAGCACTCGATTCCACTGCTCAATCCACCAGGATAGGAAGACCTGAGCGTCTCCAGGCTGAGCTCGGCCGATCACCGTTAGTCCCTGACGGGGCACCGTGAAAAAGTGAGGCCTGTGTAGGTCAGCTAGGTTGAGCGCGTAGCGGTCCTCGGGGCTCCTGATCGGCTCCGGGAAGAGCAGCACGATGCCTCCGGCGCCGCGGTGGGCGACAGCGCCCAGTTGTATCGGGCTCGTGGCTGACACAGCGGGGACGAGGTAAATGCCTCCCCCAACGGCATCCGAGGACATCAGCCCGATTCCGCCCTCGAGCAATTGCGCTTCGGCTGTCGCCTTGTCGATCAGCCCTGGAAAGCTTTCGGCACGGATTAGGAGACGAGCAAACGCGATTTGACTGATGTATAGCTCGTGTGAGCATCCGACGATGTGCATGGTTCCGCCAGCGAGTTCCCGGAGTCGGTCCATAAGGTAGCCATTTACAAGCGCCGGTAGGCTGGACTCCGGTTCGACGCTGAAGGCGAGCTGCAGAGCAGACAACCGGTCAACTAGCCTGCCCGCCGCAAGTCGGCGGGCGATCTCGTCTTGGGCAAGGGGAAGGTCGACGGGGGGTTGGGCCCATGACGTCAACGCATCTAGAGGCAGTAGACCATTACCGATGAGTCCGGGCACTCGGGAATGGCGGAGCGTCACGGGTGCACCCCCCTCCTCGCGCGCTGTGAGGGAGATTCTGGGACCGTCGCCGTGATCGCGAACTCGCAAACCGAGTTGCGGTGCAATGTCCCAAAGTGTTCGGGGCATCGACATGGGCCAATTGACTGGGACCCACTTGGAACCGGCTGAGCGTTGTGCCACGGAGAGAGAATCGTTTCATATCGTGATCATGAAAGCCACGGATTTGGGCAATCGGTGGCAGTCCTGCGTGACAATTGTCGTGGCTGTTGCGATCCGTGGAAGTGGAATGCTGGCTATGGCTGTGCTACGGAACCGAAGGTCTAGATGCCAGGTGCGCCGAAGATTCCTCCGCTCACCGCCGGAATTCGATCGACTCGGCAGCTCCGTTCTTCTCGTCGCTGTCGACCGGTCGCTGCTGGCGTCGAGGCCCTCGCGCAGCCGTTCGTCAAGCGCGGGCAACAGGTGGCCATCGCGGTCGAAGGTGAGCTAGATGGTCGGGTGGCCGCGGTGCTCCTTGATCGCCGATGCGTAAGTTTAGGATATGCCTATCTATTTGAGGTATGTCCCATTTGCCGGGCCGTCAGACCCGCGAGGTATCGTGCAGCCATCGTGGAAGAGAAGCACCATTTGGTTCCAGAGTTCTACCTGCGGGGCTTCGCCGCTGACGATCAGATCGCGCTCGCGGACCGTGACCTCCGCCGGAGGTTTGTCTCTTCGGTCTACCGTGCATTGAAGGTTGGAAGCTTTTATGAGATAACCCAGAGCCCGACTCTGGATCTAAGCAAGATTGAGCCCAGCGAGCGAGAACAGTACCTGGAAAATCTAGAGGTGATGAGCCAAATGCCCGGCCTGTCTGGTCAGATCATCGACCGATCCGGCGACGTGGTGAGAGTCCTCCCTGGAGCCGTAGAAGTGGTGCTGAGTTACTTTGAGGCAAAAGCGGAGGGTGCGCTCCAGAAGGTTCGGGCGTCGTTCCCAGACATAAGTGACGATGACCGCTTCTGGGTCGCAAACTTCATTTCTCTCCAATTCGCACGCGGTCAAGCTCTTCGGTCCCACGTAAATGAGTCTATGAAGCTCGCAATCATCGAGATGCTCAAGGACTCTCCACGCCTGCAAAGGGACTGGAAGAAAAAGACCGGCAAAAGTGTCGAGGAAGCTTCTGCGGCACTCGAAGGCGTGACTATCGGCGGCGACCCGCTGTTTGCCGTGATGTTCGACGCGGTGAGGGTAATGGCTCCTCTAATGTTCGCCATGCGGTGGCGTGTTCTAGAATTCGAGCCAGGCTCGGTGCTTACCTCAGATGAACCTGTTGGGCTCTGGGCTCGACCAGGTCGGAACCTCGAGACTTCGCCCCTCGGTGTCGCAACCGCTGATGCCATTTATTTCCCACTGGACTGCAGGTTGGTTCTTCAGCTCCTCTCACCGGCCAGCCCCGTTGCGGAAGGGCGTTTTGTCGGAACCGAAGCCAAGCTACGGCATAGCAACGAGACCGTTGCTTCTGCCGCCCGGCGTTGGATTGTTTACAAACCTGGTTCTTCGGCGGTCGAGGGCCTGCGGATTCGGCGCCTCCCAAGGGTCACTCTGGACAAGGTAGGAGCTCGAATGGCTCCGGATGGCACATATAGGGAATTAATGCGTTTCAGCTCACGATAAACCTGATGATCGGTATCGGGAGAACTGGCCCACGCCATCGTCGAATCTCCACATATTGTGTCTAGCGGGAGGGGGTCAGGCCCCCCTCCCGGCCTCCCCCCGACGCAGCCGGTGACGGGGCGGACCGTGTCGGGCCGGCAGAGCCGGCCCTCATGTGCTATCGCGTGTCCATGACAACAGTCGTCAACATCAACGACGTGCTCGACGGTCACGTGGCGCTCGAGCTGGAATGCGTGGACAGGCTCTACCTGAACCTGTACGTCCCCAACCTCCAGGTGGGCGGGCAAGTCGTGCAGTTCCTGACGGGACACCTGGGCAACCCGGTCCCGTCCCCGGCACTGTTCAACCAGATCAGCAACCGCTTCCGTCGGGAGGTCCACGCCTTCGCCGAGGACAATGACATCCCCATCTTGAGACTGAAGAAGCCCGACCGCACCCGGTGGGACGACCGCAAGCTCGACCACGTCCGGCCCTACATGGAGAAAGCCGAGCGTGAGGGTCGCTTCGGCGTGGTGGCCATCGTGTCGGCCCAGGAGTACCAGTGGGTGTTCTCGGGGCGCAACCGCTCCGAGTCGCCGGTGGCCAACTACGAGTTCACCAAGGCCGAGCGCCGCGTGGGCACGTACTACTTCTACGTGCACGACCCTGACTTCGGGGCCGGCTTCATCAAAATCGCCACCTACTTCCCCTATCCGGCCAAAATCTGGCTGAATGGCCACGAGTGGGCCAAACGGCAGGCAGACAAGAGGGGGATCGTCTACACGCCGCTGGCCAACGGGTTCGCCTCCTGTGAGGACCCGAGAGCGCTCCAGCGCATCTGCGACCGTTTCGGTCCCGTCCACGTGCGGGCGTTCTTCGAGCGCTGGATGGCCGTGGTCCCGAGGCCCTTCACCGACGCCGACCGCCGGGCCGGCTACTTCTGGGACCTCTCCGTGCGCCAGCTCGAGGCGTCGCGCACCGTGGTCTTCGACGACCCCCGCCGGGCCCGGGGGTTCTTCGAGGCCCTGGTCGAGGACAACGTGGGCATCGGACGGCCCGAGAAGGTGGCCCTGGTGTTCGGTCGAAGGGTCCAGCGCAACACCCCCGGCCTCTTCGGCACCCGCCTCTTCGACGCCGGAGCCCAGGTCAACATGGACTTTCGCTACAAGCACTCCAGGGTGAAGCAGTACTTGAAGGAA
>PKWD01000105.1:1018-6571 GCA_003131945.1 Acidimicrobiaceae bacterium | reverse complement strand
GATGTCGGCGATGGTGCGCTTCACGAACTTCTCGTTGGCCGGCTTCACGACCTCGTCGACCTCGACCACCTTCCAGCGCGGCGGCGGCAGGGTCGATCCCTTCGATCCGTCGGTGTTCGGGTGGTCGACGGCGTGGCGCATCTCGTCGCGACGCAGAGGCTCGGCCAACAGAGCCAGCTTCTGTTCGATCGAACCACCGGGACCGACGACGGCATGGAAGGCGGGGACTCCCTCGTNNGAGAGATTGGTGCCGGTCGAGACGCGGAAGTCGCGGTCGAAGGGATGGTTGCGCAGGAGGGAGAAGATCCCGATGCCCTCGTGGGCGATGTGATCGATCCAGGCGGCCACGTCATCCCAGCCGGCGCCGGGGACGTCCACCTTGGAGCGACCGCCGAGGCCCTGGAGGATGATCGGCAGCCTCGAGGCCCGGCCCAGNNCAAGCTCGAGGTGATCGCCGACAACGACACCCTGCAGCCCGACGTGGTCGGCCTGGTCGAGGCCGCCGATGGCCGAGCGGTGGAGATAGGAGATGGAGCCGCCCCGGTGCTGGCCCGCTTCACCGACGAGGACCTCGAGCTCGGCCAGGGACGAGAACCGGGAGGGGACGGGCTTGTCCTCCCCGTCGAGCTGGGTGGGGCCATGCGATGACGAGAAGCCGGCGGCGCCGGCCTCCATGGCCTCGGCCACGACGACCCGCATCTGCTCGATCTCGGCCTCGGTCGCTTCACGCTCGGACCCGGCCTCGCCCATGACGGTGCGGCGGACGGCCGAGTGGCCGATGTAGGAGGCCATGTTCACGCCGATGGTGCCGGTGCGGCGTTCCAGGTACTCGGGGAACGATTCGAAGTCCCACTTGACCGCCGACAGGGCCACGGGCGACATCCCCTCGACCTTGGCGAACATCCGGGCCAGGTAGTCGCGCTGGTCGGGCCGGTTCGGGGCCACCGAGAAGCCGCAGTTGCCGGCCAGGACGGTGGTGACACCGTGGTAGCAGGAGGAGGTGGCGTGGGGCTCGAAGGTGAGCTGGGGGTCGTAGTGGGTGTGGGCGTCGACGATGCCGGGGGCCACGTGCAGACCGTCGGCGTCGATCACACTGTCGGCGTCGTCGGGGTTCACGAAGCCCACCTTCGCCACCCGTCCGTCCTTCACGGCGATGTCGCCGCGACGCCGGGCCAGGCCGGTGCCGTCCACGACGATGCCGCCCATGATGGCCAGGTCGTAGGTGCTCACGTGTCTCCTCTGTTCTCGTTCGTTGGGGCTGCGACGCCGACCGGGTTCAGCCGGTCCAGATGATCGACTGCATCTCGGAGTAGGCCTCGAGGCCGTAGTCACCGCCGTCGCGCCCGACTCCGGACATCTTGAAGCCGCCGAAGGGGGCTTCGTGGTTGCGTTGGGCCGAGTTGATGCCGACATGGCCGGAGCGCAGGAGCTTGGCCACGCGGAAGGCGCGGGCGGTGTCGCCGGAGAAGACGTAGTCGTAGAGACCGAAGTCGGAGTCGTTGGCGATGGAGATGCCTTCCTCTTCGTCGTCGAAGGCGATGACGACGACGACGGGTCCGAAGATCTCCTCGCGGGCCACGACCATGTCGTTGGTGCCGGTGAAGAGGGTGGGGGCGACGTAGAAGCCGCGGTCGAGGTTCTCGGGCCGGGTGCCACCGGCGATGAGCTCGGCCCCTTCGGACTGACCGGTGGCGATGTAACCCTCGATGCGGGCGCGGTGGGCGGCGGAGATGACGGGGCCGACGATGGTCTTGGGGTCGGTGGGGTCGCCGACGGTGAGGGCGCCGGCGTAGCGGGAGAGGCCCTCGACGACCTGGTCGAAGACGGCTCGCTGGACGACGGCCCGGGTGGGGGCGGTGCAGATCTGACCGGAATGGAAGGAGTAGGTGGATCCAATGCAACCGACGGCTCCGGCCACGTCGGCGTCGTCGAAGACGAGGCAGGCACCCTTGCCGCCGAGCTCGAGAAGGAGGCGCTTCATGGTGGAGGCGCCGGACTCCGCGATGCGGATGCCGACGTCGGTCGAGCCGGTGAAGGAGACCATGTCGACATCGGGGGAGGAGACGAGGGCGGAGGCGGCGGCGGCGTCGTTGGCGGTGACGAGGTTCACGACGCCGGGGGGGAAGCCGACCTCGTCCAAGATGCGGACGAGCTCGATGACGGCCAGGGGATCCTGAGGGGCCGGCTTCACGACGATGGTGTTGCCCATGGCCAGGGCCGGGGCCACCTTGCCGGCCATGTTCACCATGGGGAAGTTGTAGGAGGTGATGCAGGTGACGACGCCGACGGGGGCGCGCACAGCCAGGCCGGAGATGAGGCCGCCGGGGGCAAGGGGGGTCGTCTGGGCCACCTGGGGGGGCAGGGCCCGGGAGGCCACATGGCGGAGGTCGCGGGAGTACATGGCGAAACGATCGGCGGCCACGGGGACCTGCATGCGGGAGCCGACGGCGGCGGTGGCACCGGTCTCGGCGATGACGAGGGGGAGGAGATCGGCGGCCTTGGCCCGGATGGCCTCGGCCGCCTTGGCCATGAGAGCCAGGCGCTCGTCGGGGGCGGTGGCGGACCAGCCGGGCAGGGCGTCGCGAGCGGCGGCGGCGGCCGCTTCGGCATCGGCCACGGTGGCCTGGGGCGCGGTCCCGACCACCTCTTCGGTGGCCGGGTTGATGACCTCGTAGGGGTCGCCGGAAGCGTCGACCCACTTGCCGCCGATCAGGAGTTGGCGCTCTTGCTTCTTCGCTGCGCTCATGGCCGGGAATCGTAACGGCAATCTGACGTGCCGTCAGGAGCGGGTGTGGGGGCGCTGCTACGGTGCCGGACGAAACGGAGCCCGGTCGCCAGGAGACGCGTGGCCGGGGGAGGAGGTGGGGCGATGAGCCCGGCAGTCGGATTCAGGGACGCGACAGCCATCGCCGGCATCGCCCAGACGGAATTCGTCAAGCACCTCGAGCCGTCCGAAGCCGAGTTGGCCTGCCAGGTCATCGTGGCCGCCTGCGCCGACGCCGGGGTCGATGTGTCGGAGGTCGACGCTCTGTGCTCGTACACGATGGAGGCGACCGAAGAGGTCGACATCGCCCGGAACATCGGCTGCGGGGAGATCACCTTCTTCTCCCAGATCGGTTACGGGGGCGGGGCCGGATGCGGGGTGGTCGGGCACGCGGCGTTGGCGGTGGCCACGGGCCAGGCCGAGGTGGCGGTGGCCTGGCGGGCCCGGAAGCGGGGCTCGGGGCCGCGGCCGTGGACGAACACGTCGACGCAGTTGCATGTGCCGGGGCAGTGGACGCGGCCGGCGGGGTTGCTGCGTCCGGTGGACGAGATCGCCATGCTCACGCGGCGGTACATGCACGACTACGGGGCCACCCGGGATCACCTGGCCAATGTGGCCACGGCCGTGCGGGGCCACGCCAACATGAACCCGCAGGCGATGATGTACGCCAAGAAGATGTCCCGGGAGGACTACATGGCGTCGCGGTGGGTGTCGGAGCCGTTGTGCCTGTTCGACAACTGCCTGGAGACCGACGGAGCACTGGCCTGTGTGATCGTCTCGGCCGAGCGGGCCCGTGATCTCAAGCATCCGCCGGTCTATGTGCATGCGTTCGCCCAGGGGTTGCCGCCGGAGCACCAGACGATGGTCAACTTCTACAACGACGATCCGCTCACGGGTCCGGCCTGGGCCTGCGCCAAGCGGTTGTGGTCCAACGCCGACTTCGGTCCCGACGATGTGTCGGTGGCCCAGATCTACGACGCCTTCTCGCCGCTGATCCTGCTGTCGCTCGAGGGCTACGGCTTCTGCAAGCGGGGGGAGGCGGGGCCCTTCACGGACAACGGCAACATCGAGTGGGGGAAAGGCTCGTTGCCGGTGAACACATCGGGCGGAGGGTTGTCGGAGGCCTATGTGCACGGCTTCAACCTGATCAACGAAGGCGTGAAGCAGATGCGGGGGACGTCGACGGCGCAGGTGGAGAGAGCCGAGACATGTCTGGTGACGTCGGGCGAGGGCGTGCCCACCAGCGCGCTGCTGCTTCGTCGGTAGCGGGTTTCGTCGGTAAAGCGTCGGGTTCGGTAGAGGAGGAGTAGTCATGGCGAACGCTGCGGCGTTTTCGGGTGCGTATGTGTCGAACCTGGGTCCGTCGGTGGAGGGTTTCCTCCTGCCCGCCGGGGACGAGGACGGGGCCTTCTTCTGGGAGGGGACGGCGCAGGGGGAGCTGCGGATCCAGAAGTGCAACTCCTGCGGGCATCTCCGGCACCCGCCGCGGCCGATGTGCCCGCGGTGCCGGTCGGTCGACCGGGGGTATACGACGATGTCGGGGAAAGCATCAGTCTGGTCCTACGTGGTCCCGCACCCGCCGTTGCTGGCCCCCTATTCGGAGCTGGCCCCTTACAACGTGATCGTGGTCGGTCTCGAGGAGGACCCGAACATCCGGTTCGTGGGCAACTTGGTCAGCGGGCCGGAGGGGACGCTCAACGAGATCGACCCGGAGAGCATCCGGATCGGGGAGCCGGTCGAGGTGGTCTTCAAGAAGTTCGTGAGGGCCGACGGGAGCGAGCAGACGCTGCCGTTCTGGGTGCGGGCCTGAGGCTCGGTGGCCCGGCCCTCCGGGCGGCCATCGGATCGGCGCCGGTGGGTGTGATGGGAGTCGCATCGGCGGAGCTGCCAAGCGGTGAGAAAGACGAATGGACGGCCCGCGGAGGGGACCGTCCATTCGCTCACGACCTGGGGGGGGTTGGACCGAGAAGTCCGAGACGCCCAAACCGTTTCGTTCTGTGTACCCGCCCCGCACGCCGGCAAACATCTCCCCTACCGGTGAGCGGAGCCTGTGGCCCGCTCCTCCAGGACCCGCCTGGCCTGATCGTGGCGATGGTTGGGCCCTGAGACGTCGCCTTCGCCCTCAGTTTCTGTCGTGCCACGGGCACCACTACCTGAAAACCCACTGCGGCTACCGGTTGTGCGGCGACCCGGGATCATGGGAGTGGGAGGCGCCGGCGTCGGACGAAACCCGATCCTCACCTCCTGAGCGGTGCCCCCTTGCGGACAATCGTCATTCGTTCAACGACGGGGTGGCGAAGAAGATATCGAGAGAATTGGTATCGGCGTCGCCCTCGGCGCTTTGCACGGGAGTCACGTCCATTTCCGGTATCGATGCCAGTTGTGTCAACTCGCTGATGGCAGCGGGGTACCCCGACGTGTTGCCGCCGTCGACGCTTTCGCCCAGGCTCAGGTAGGAGGCGGCCTGTTCCCAAATCTCCGACTGGTACACGGCGGCGGCGAAACCGCTCGACTCCCACTCCTGCTTGGCCAGTGAGAATCCACTCGATGCGGGAACCCCCCGCTTCACGGCCGGGGTGGTAGGAAGCAGCCAGTAGCCGCCACCGTCGGTGGACGGCACCAAAGCGGCGATGGGTTGCTGGGGAGGTCCGAACCCGGTCGCCGACCCGAAGAAGCCGGCGTCACCGAAACCGAAGACGCCCCCGTCGGACGCCACCAGCCAGTAGCCCTTGCCCGAAGGGGTGGCGGCCATCCTCACGACCGGCTTGTCGAGCGGCTTGCCCCCTTCG
>PKWD01000105.1:0-982 GCA_003131945.1 Acidimicrobiaceae bacterium | reverse complement strand
CCACCAGCCAGTAGCCCTTGCCCGAAGGGGTGGCGGCCATGCCCACGACCGGCTGGTCGAGCGGTCTTGCCCCCTTCACTGCCGTAGAAGCCGGCGTCGCCCGAGGCGAAGACGCCTCCGTCGGCGGCTACCAGCCAGCACCCCATGCCGGACGTTGTGACGACCATGTCGACGATGGGTTGATCGGAGCGGAAAGGGAGGTTCTGGCAGCCAACGGCGGCATCGCCGAACTGCAGGGGGGAAAAGATGATGTACGGGCTGACGGGTGCAGGGTTCGCCGTCGCCACTGCGGGCGTGAACCCGAGCACGAGGGTGATCAAGACTCCACCGGCCACCAGAGCCGCTCTCAAAGGAGCCGGCCAGCGCCCACCCGAATGCCACACGATGACGAAGATACCAGCGCGTCACTTCCTGAGCGCAGGCGGCATGAGTGCATAGACCATCGTCACTTGCGCCGTCTCCTGTTGGGATCCGGCTTCGAGGGGCACGGGAGCTGCCGCTTTCGAGCTGGACGCCCCGGCCGCCAGTCCGTCGTTGGCGAAGGGCTCGTTGAAGTTCACGGTCTGGGACTGGTCGTTGAGCGAGCAGACCGGCCCGAGCCGCTCGTCGGCGGCCAAGGCCATCGACGTGGCGTGGGAGACGGCCTGATGGACGGCGTCGGTGCGGGCCTGGTCCTCGAGAGCGCGGGTGTCTTCGACGGAGAAGTTGAGGGAGTCGAGCCGGGTGGCGTTGCCGGCGGCGCCGGCGATCGAATCGATCACCGAACCGGCGGTGGCGAAGTTGCGGAGCATGGCCGTCAAGGTGTTCGTCACCTCGTAGCCGGTGATGACGCCCTTCAAGTTGTACTGGGGGTTGATGGAGACGTCGGAGGTCTGGACGTCCTTCGATGCCACGCCTGCTTGAGTAAGAACGTTGATCACGGCTTGGGCCTTGGTGTTGTCATCGGTGATGGCACTCGTGGCGGTGGGATCGGTGACGTCGG
>PKWD01000196.1 GCA_003131945.1 Acidimicrobiaceae bacterium | reverse complement strand
TGTTGTAGCCGAGGAGCTCCTGCAGGCGCTCGGGCAATCCGACGGCGGCGGCCGGGGGCACGACGAGGACATGGTTCTCGACCGGGCGCAACCACGACACCGCGTAGTGCAGGACGACCCCGAGACGGTTGGCGTCACTCAGATTTGCTCCTCCCCCGTGCCAGACACTGCCGGTGTAGATGAGCGCGTTCCCGGCGGGAATCTCGACGGT
Organism: Acidimicrobiaceae bacterium; assembly: GCA_003131945.1. The sequence goes on along the minus strand of PKWD01000196.1, from coordinate 9,788 downwards.
GATGGTCTCGGTCTGCGGTCCCGGGCGCTCGTCGGTCCACCGGTGGCTCCCGGGGACGATCCGGGTGGCACCGTTCACGGCGGTGAAGTCCTGGAGGGGCCACATGACATTGACGACGATCTCGGGGTGCGGGCGCGGCAGCGGGTAGAGGGCATCGTCGGGATGCAGCGCTTGGGCCGTCTCACCGGGACCGATCGAGATGCCGGTGGGCGCGCTCAATTGGTAGTGACCGAGGACACCGTCGAGAACCCCCAGCACGACATCGTGGACGGCCAGGGCGTCGAGGGACCGGGTCTTGGCGAACAGGCCGTAGACGCGACGGGTGCGATGGCCCTCGAAGTCGTCGCGCCCGGCGGGCGTGTTCTCCACGATGGCCTCGAGCTCGGACCGGGCCNNACCTGGTCGGCGGCGATGGCCCCGGGAATGGTGGCGTAGCCGTCCTGCGCCATCTGTCGCATGATGCCCTCGATCACCACGTCAGTCCTTCCCCTTCGGTCGCGCTCTCTTTCAGGTACCGATTCGAGCTTTCAGCACCGATTCGAGGGCGCTGCTCATGCCGTCCGACGCACCTCGGCGATCATCGCCGCGAACGAGGACTCCCCTATGGTCTCCCACATAACGCGCGCCGGGGGGGGCATGTGCTCGAGCATGTCGTCACGCTGCGCCGGCGTGAAGTTCTCCCGGATGAGTCCGAGAATGAGCCACACCTTGTCCCCGGTGAAGTTGGCCATACCGTGCCCGGGCAGGGCACCCCATTCCTCCATCGAGAGATACTCACCGGCGAGCGGGAGGACGTGGGCCTCCTCCTCGTCGAGATGGACGTGGAGCACGTCCCCGAGCGACACCAGGGAATCGGCCGCATCGACGGCGGCCCCGTCGCCCCGTTCGGTCCAGGCGGCCATGGACAGCTTGGCGTCGTCGAGGGTCCCGAGCACATCCGTGTGCTGGGTGGCCATGCGCGTCATGAGGGCCTGGCTCTGCGGTGCGCGTTCGGTGAGAAAGGGAAAGACCAGTAGCTCCTCCCCCTCATGGTGCACCTCCAGGAAGGCCAGCAGATTGGCGTAGTAGTCGGCGATGAGGGCGCGTCGGGCATCGTGGCCCCGGGTACTGGCGATGAAGGCCGGAGCCGCCGCCAACGACGAGCGGAAAACCTGATGGACGGCGGCCATGTCGCTCGTGTCGGGTCCGGGAGCACCAAGACCACTCATCGTTTGTCCTTTCCCGGCGCCGGGCCCCGGCATGTACGTGGGGTGGAGGCGCCCGAACCGTAGGTGCAGGTGAGATGTGTCTCCATGGTGACACCAGAGGATTCCCCGTGCTCCGGTGGATGGGCCCAGGGAGCGGCCCTGTGCCGGGCGCCGATATACTGTTTGACGATATATCGGCTTCCGATATATCGTGGGCGCATGCTCCCCGCCCGTGAGGAATTCCTCGATACCCGTTTCGCCCGGGAACCGATGCGCCGCCAGTGTCTGGCGACGGCGCTGGCGGTCTGTCTGCTCGGTGTGGCCGGTGCTGTCTGCGGTGTCATGGTCGTCGCCCTCGTCCTCTCTTCCTCCGCCGGGGCCGCCGGTGGCTGTGGCGGCGGCTGACGTGGTCGAAGGGCGGACGGCGGGCCGGAGGTGGCTATGGACCACGGTGCTCCTCACGGCCGGCGCTTTGGCGGCGGCCGTCGTCATGGCACCTTCCGGATCGGACTCTCCGCAGCGGGGACTCACGTGGTTGTTGTTCCTCGGCTCGTCGGTGCATGTGGCCTCGACCGCCTGGCTGTACACGCTGTCCGACGTCCGTTCGCACATCGACCGTCATCGCCTGCGGTACCTCTGGGCACCGCTGGGACTTGTCGTGGTGGCGGCCGTCACTGCCGCCGTGATCTCCCCGTCGGCCTTGGCATGGTTGCTCCTGCCCTACTTCGCCTGGCAGTTCTTCCACTTCCAGAAGCAGAACCTCGGCATGGCCGCGTTGGCGGCGACGTCGCACCGGGTGACGGCGCTTCGGCCGTCGGAGCGCCGGGCCCTCACTGTGGCCGGAGGAGCCGGCATCGCCGGACTGATGGCCCATCCCGGGCTGCTGCAGTTGCGGATCGATCCGGGGATCGGAGCCGTGTTCACGGTGGCGGCATCGGTGTTCGCCGGCGCCGTCGCTTTCGGAGTGTTGGCGCTCGCCCGCCGTCCGGCGTCCAAGCGCCCGGTCGGGTTCTGCGCCCTCTACCTCGTCGCCCTGCTCTTCTCCCTGCCGGTGTTCGTGTTCTCTTCACCCTACGCGGCGGTGGGTGGCATGACCGTGGCCCACGGTCTGCAGTATCTCCTTCTTGTCGGGCTCATCGCCGGCGGAGGGCGCCCCGGAACCACGCGGCTGCGGAGGCTCTTCCTCTTCTTCGATGTCGCCTTGCTCGGGGGACTCGCTCTCAGTGCGGCGTCACACCTCCATGGCGCCTCCCCCGCCGGACGCCTTCTCTTCGGCGCCTATCTGGGCGCCGTGATGGCGCACTTCGTCGTCGATGCCGGCCTGTGGCGGCTGCGCGACCCCTTCCCGAGGTGCTTCATGACCCGGCGCCTGCCCTTCTTGGTCCCGCCACTCCCGACGGGGGTCCGGACCTTGGCTCCCGATAGATCGTCAGCCGATATACGATGACCGTCGTGGCCAAGGCAGCCAGGTCCCACACCAAGACAGACGAGGAACCGACCGCATCGGAAGCTCTCGGTACGTTCGGTCGCTACGCGGGGCCGGCCACCCTCATCGTCTGCAGCCTGGCTGAGGGAGAGAAGCACGGTTACGCCCTGACCAAGGACATCGAGGCTTTCGCCGGGGTACGCCTGGCGCCCGGCACTCTCTACGAAGCCCTGAGCCGGCTCGAGGGCCAGGGACTCATCGAGGCGTTGGCCAGCAGCGACCGGCGCCGGCCCTATCGACTGACGGCCACAGGGGCGGCGGCCCTTCGGGTCCACCTCGCCACCCAGCGCCGGGTGGCCGACCTCGGTCTCCGCCGGCTGGCCGGTAGCTGGGGGACGGCGTGAAGACGACGTCCGACGACGCCGGCCGGCGCGCCGAGCGGCTCCTGCGCTGGTACCCGAAGAGCTGGCGGGCGCGCTACGGCGAGGAATTTGCCGAACTGCTGACCTCGGAACTCTCCGAACGACCGGAGTCGTGGCGTCGAACGGTCGATGTGGCGTGGAGCGGGACGGTGGCCCGACTGACGAGCGCCGGGCTCACCAGCCACCCTCTCGATCCCTCCGAACAGGTTCAGGCCAGCCTGGCATGCCTTGGGTGCACCCTGGCCGTGTTCATCGCATTCGGGGCCGCCATGTGGGCGCAGCTGACCATCGGCTGGCAGTGGGCCCCGCCCGATGCCATCGGCACGACGGCGGCGATGGTGGTGATGTCGAGCGTGATGTTCGTCTTCGTCGCCCTGGCCCTCCTGGCCGCCGTTCCCATCGCCGGGAGCGTCCTCGCGCCCATGGTGCACCGGAAGGCACAAGGACTGATCCGACCCACGATTCTCTTCCTCGGTGGCGCCGCCCTCCTGATCATCGGTTCTCGGCACTTCGGAAACGGCTGGCCCGGAACGGGCGGCCACCACTGGGCCCATCAGGGTCTCGTGCCCGGAGGCGTCGCCGCCTTCCTATGGGCGTCGACGCTTTCGGTNNACTGGGCCCATCCGGGTGCTCTGCTCGGCTTTCCCGCCGCCGAAGTTGCGTGGATGATCGTCAGTCCCCTGGCCATCGTGTCCATCGCCGTCGGAGCCACGAAGATCCTGCGCCGGGTCGAGGTATCACCGCGGGTCCTTCGCTACGAAGGAAAGCTCGCCCGGGTGGCCGCCGGAGCCATGGCCGTGTTCCTCGTCGGGTCGTGCTGCTGGATCGTCGACGGCGGATCCGGACCGAGGGACCTCTTCCACGCCGGAGCCATCGACGTCGCCGGACTGGCCATGATGACCGGGGCCTCTGTCGTGGCTCATCGTGCCGCCCGCATTGCCCGGCGCGCCGGCCTCCATCTCGTCGCAGGCTGACACGAGGGTTCCAATCGGTTCGAGCGCCAGCACCGGCCATCGCTGTCCCGTATCGCCCAGTCCCCGGACCACCACCGCGCTCTGGTGCCCGCCGCTCTGNNCGCTCTGGTGCCCGCCGCTCTGGTGCCCGCCGCTCTGGTGCCCTCGACTCGGGTGCCGGCCAGGCAAAGGTGGGACAATCGTCGGTACCTGGGAAAAGGAGCCATCTGTGGCCGAAGTGACCGTCTTCGTCGATGACGCCGTCCTCGGCCGTCTGCCCCGGGTCTGCGTCAAAGACGGGGTGCGCACAACGGACCGGCTCACGTTCAGCCAGGACGTCTCCGGCCCGACCGGACTCGGAGTGTCCTGGCTCCTCGTTTTGGCCGGTCCTCTCGGCTGGCTTGGACTCTTCGTGATCAGTGCCATGCGCAATGGAGGTGGCGGGAGGCTCACCGTGACATTGCCTTTCGGCGAGCCGGCGTACCATCGGCTCACGCTGACGAAGAGGGCTCGTCGTCAGGCCTATCTCGTCCTGGCCGGTGCGGCGATCGCCGCCGTTCTGGCGCTGCTCCTAAGGACCACCGATGGTCGGTTGCTGGCGATAGGGCTCGCTGTCGTGGCCATTGGCGCGTTGATAAAAGGAACTGTGGAATCGGTGCGTCTCAACCGTCTTTTTGTTCGCTTGTCTCTGGACGCATCGCATCGTTGGGTCACATTGTCGGGAGTGCACCCCAATTTCGTCGACTCCGTCCAGCACGACGGTCACGACTCGCACATCAGTTCTTCCGTGTGAGCTCAGACGTCAGAATCCGACATCAGGACTCGACGAGCTCTCCGTAGGCTTCGCATTCGGCGTTGTCACAGACGAAGCGCACATCGATGACGTGGGCGGGGTCCCCCGGCAGAGCGGTGACGCCGCAGTAGGGACAGATCGGTGCCCGTCCGACGTCGGCGTCGTCCTCGTCCAGCTCACTCATGAGGTCGGCGGGCACTCCACGCCGGCCAGAGACATCAGTTCGCAGAAGGTTGTCCGGGCCACCTTCCACACGCTGTCAACCACCAGAGCACGCCCCTGGAGCGGCTCCGGTGACAGCCCCTCGAGTGCGATGGCGAACGTGACAGAGGCGTGCTCCTCGTCGATGAATTCGATGCGGTCGATCGTGACCGTGCTCTCCTTGCGCCGCAGACCGGCATGGCGCTCCTGGGCCTCTTTCAGGCACGAACCGAGCAGCTCCCCACCCTCGACACCCGGAACCGTTCTCCTGTCGTCGCTCAGGACGAGCGCGTGACCAAGAGCGAGGGCGATCTCCATCCGCGCCGCTTCGGTGTCGGCCGGTGTACGACCGGTGATGATCACCGGCTCTGTCGTGGTCGTCGGTCGGTCCCCGGTGTCGGCCAACCGGCCACGGAATTCCCCGACGCAACGCTCACAGACGTAGGCCCCGCCCCGTCCCGAGATCAGCTGACCGGACTCCGGGGGCCGTCGTCCGCAGAACGAACACTCCACGACCGCACCCCGGCGGAGCCCGGCCCTGGCTGTCGGCGCATATTCCGCCTGGTATCCCGAGACCAACCGGATGACCTGCTGGCGCACACCCGCCAGGTCGACACCCAGACTGACGAACACCTGGGCGGCGACGCCGTCNNCGATGTAGTTGTGGCCGAGCTGGAGCGCCTCGCGCAGCGACAGCTCCAGAACCTTCTTGGCGCGAGGAGTGAACGGAGGTGAACCCGTCAAGGTGGCGGACGAGGAACCGACAATCTCGAGCACCTTCGCCCGGACGTCGTCGAACGAGATGCCGCATTGGTCGATGGCCTTGGCGGCCACACCCTCCTCTTCATGGATCAAGCCGAGGAGGATGTGCTCGGTTCCGATGAAGTTGTGGTTCAGGANNCGCTCGAACACGCCTACAGGATCCCACCCGGGCCAGAAGGTCGCCATAGGGGGATTGCCGATCACAATCCGGGAGTCCTCGAACCCGCTGTCCTGGCGTGCTGTCGGATCCTCGTCAGCGCCACGACCCCGACCCGGTGCGGCGATGAAACTGGAGCGTGGTCCTTCTCGCTACGGATCGTCGATGCTCTCGACGGGGGGCGGGGGCACCGACACGGTCCGGGCCGCCAAGGCCTTCAGTTGGGCCAGAGATACCTGTCGAAGGTTGGTGGTGAACTGGTACTGGAGGCGGTTGGCTTCGATCAAGAGCGATTGTCCGGTCTTGCTCGTTCCGGGGGTACCGGTCTCGATGCACCCGACGTCTGCCGAGACGTGAACCGACGGCCGCCCTTTGCATGGATGATCGGAGAGAGTGGGAACGGCGAAGCTCACCGAGACCGCCTGATCATCGGAGCCCTGGCGATAGAAGCAGCCGAGCAAGTCCTGCTCACTGACGGCAGACGGAGCAGTGACATGCGTCAGCAAGGCACGGTTGATGGTCGTAACCGCAGGGCAATCACCGACCCCGGCGAATTGCGCCTCCTTGTGCTCCACCACGATTACCAAGAGACCGATCGTGGCGATTCCGGAGATGGCCACGAGGACCGTCCGGTGCCAGGGCCACCGCGGCGTCACCCGGGGACGCGGCAACTCGTTGGGCACGACTCCTCCCCGCCTGCGGGAATGCCCCAGCAGACTAATGCGACCGTAGATGGCGGCCACTGAACGACCTTCACTGTCGCCCGACGGATCGGATCCGGCCAATCGATCGATCGCCTCCGTCAGGACGTCGAGATCTATGGTGAGATTGAAACATCGGGTTGTAACGCAGGTACGGAGCGACTGTCGATCTGCGACCGAAACCACGTCTCGAAAATGTCACCTCGCCTGTCGCCGTCGCCGCCACAGCAGGACAATGGCACCGAGCACGACAAGTCCACCTATGGTGATGCCGGCCACGACTGCGCTGTCGACACCGCCGCCACCGGGCGCCTTGGATCCGCTGGCAAGGTGCCTCTTTGGAGCGGTGCTTGTCGTCGAAGTGGGCTGAGTGGTGGAAGTGGGTTGAGTGGTTGTTGTTGTACCGGCGACGGTCGCGCTGAAGGCAACGACACGATCGGTGGCGGGGACAAGAAGGAACCCGTCGCCGACGCTTGGAGTGGGAAAATGGTTGGCCGTCTCGCCGATCGAAGCGTGCTGTCGCACCGCGCCTGTGGACGGATCGAGTCCGTACAGCGTGCCTTCCCCGATGGTCCAGACCAGGCCGGCGGCGGCGATGGGAGGACCACCACCGAAAGCATCGCTCCAGGACACCTTCAGCGCGGGCGGTGACGCCGTTACCTCGACGGCCTCAGGACCTTTCAGGCAGGGAATATAAACGGTGGTGCCCACCACGGCACTGCCGCCGTCGATGTCGTCGCCGCATCCCGACCCCAGGCTCGCCTCCTGCCCGCCTACGCCACCGAGGTGGGAGCCATTCAGGAGATAGACGATACGGGCCTTCCCGGCTATCAGCACTTGGCCATCGGAGAGAAGTGCCGGCGCCATTGACATATCGAGATCGTCGGCATTGTCCTGGGGCCACGTAGTGGGGGCGAAGTACTGCAAGAGCTTGAGGGATGACGAGAGCTCAAGCACCGAATCGCTGTCGTCGTAGGGCTGGCTGGCCGAGTGGACCGAGCCATTCCCCGCGCTCACCCAGATGTCGCCACTGCCGTCAACCGTGGGTGCAGCTCCACCCATCCAGATCGCCCCCTGACTGTCCCCCGCTGCAGCATCGACGGTGAAGAACGTTGGTGTCCCACCCGTCTCTTTGACCGCGACCACCCTGCCCCGGTAGGTGGCACAGTCTCCGTAGTTGCCCCCCATGCCGAACACAACCTGACCTGCGTCGAGTGTCAGACCGGTGCGTTGTAGGAGCGCGGCAGGATCTGAGCCGGGCGGATCCACGTTCTGGCTCAACTCGATGGCACCGGACGTCGTATTGAGGCCGATCAACACGTGGGCCGGGCTTCCGTTGACCAGTTCGTCGGCCACCACGAATATCTCATCTCTCGGTTGATCGATGACCGGTGTACCGGTGATTCCCACCATGGGGGAGATGTCGCCACAGGGAAGCGATGACGCCGGCACGGGGCCGGCAACATGCTTTGACCAGACCACCGCGCCAGTGGAGGCCGACAGCGCGTACACGGTGTCGTCCTCGGTCGCAACGTAGACCCTCCCCGATGAAACGAGGGGCTCCCCGTAGAGTTGTCCATCGAGATTGGGCGATGTCCACGCTGCCGAAGTGGTATCGACAGCCGTTGTCGATCCTGAAACGCCAGATCCTGCGGCATCGCCGTGGTAGACGGTCCAAGAGCTGGTGTCGGCGGCTGTGGTCGGGGCGCTCGCTGCGCCGGCATACGAGACTCCGGTAATCACCCAGGTCACCAGGCCGGCTGCAGCCAGCCGTAGGAGCCTTCGCCGGTTGCGCCACGGGCTTCTCATCGCATTAGGGCGGCGTCGCGCGTCTCGATCTGTCCTCACAAGTCTCATGATCGCGCTTCTTGTCGCCACATTGATTGCGCCCCGTTGGTCCACCGAGTGCTGCGCTCCCATGGCGAGAACCAGCAAACATAGTTTGCGTGGCCATTCCCGACGACCCCCCTGGAGACATCGCCCGACTATTCGCCTTCGAACGCCGCTACCTCCTCGAGCTGCCGAGGAGTCGGGTTGATCATNNGGTTGGTTTCACCGTGAACCGGCCGAACCGACTCTGAACCGCCTTCTCCCATCCGGAACGGGCCGGGACCTCTGAGGGAATCCCGACTTGATGTCATCCGGAAAGACGGCTCGGACATCACAAATGGTGTGATGGGGGCTGAGGCTGGCGGGGAGGAGGACTTCGACAGTTTCTTCCTGCGCACCCTGCCTCGCATCGAACGGCTTACGGCCCGGATTCTCGGCCGCGACCCCCGAGCGGAGGACGTCGCCGTGGAGGCGTTGGCCCGGGCCTACGCGCACTGGATTGCATAGAACGACGGTTTCTCAGATTCGATGGGTCAGCCAGATCCGGGGGCGGCTCACGGCCCGGGATTATGCCGAGGATCGACCCTGGCCGACTCGGCCACGCCCTTCCCTCATCGCTGGGCCCAACTAGTGGGCTCGGTACGAGAGTGCTGATCTCAGCGCACCCGGCCGGGCCGACGCGTCGCCGGGAGCCGTCCTCTACGAACTGCCGGGAGTATCCGCGGCGACCGCCGCACCGTTGCTCGCGGCCGCTCCCAGCGGACCCAGATGACCGGCCAGATCGCGTACACCCGACAGCAGGTTGGTCAGTTCCATCGGAATAAGCACCTTGGTCGATGGCGAGCTTGCGACGTCGCGGAGCNNGCGTCGAGGTATTGCAACATGAGCGTGTTGGCGTCGACGCCGCGTGCCACCGCCGTGATCCGTTCCAACGCCAGCGACAACCCCTCGGCTTGCAGGATGGCGGCCTGGCGGTCGCCTTCAGCGGACAGGATCGCCGACTGCTTCTCGCCCTCAGCCACGGTGATGGCGGCTTGCTTCTGTCCTTCTGATTCCGTGACGACGGCCCGGCGGGTGCGCTCTGCGGACATCTGGCGTGTCATCGCCTCCTGCACGGCGGGTGGGGGGTTGATCTCGCGCACCTCGACGTTCGTCACCTTCACCCCCCAGCGTTCTGTCACATCGTCGAGCTTGGTGCGCAGGACGGCGTTCATCTCCTCGCGCTTGGACAGAACGTCGTCGAGGGTCATGTCACCGACCACGCTCCGCAGGGTCGTCGCCGCGATGTTCTGGGCGGCACCGGCGAAGTTCTGCACCTGGAGGACGGACATGACCGGATCGATCACCTTGTAGAAG
>PKWD01000136.1 GCA_003131945.1 Acidimicrobiaceae bacterium | reverse complement strand
CCGTTGCATCGACGTGCCACGAAACGAACGTTATCCCAGGGTGAACCGGTTTCCGCGGAGTGCAGGATCGGCGCAGGCGTTGTTCAGGATTGTTGTTCCGGCGGCGTTGTCGTCCCGGCGGCGCTGTTGTGCGGGGCATTGTCGTCTCGGCGGCATTGTCGCCACCGGCGGCGCGCACTAGAAAGGGCGCAGCCATGGTGGACCGCATCGACTACGACGAATTCGGGCTCTTCCACCAGAACGCCGAGGAGTACGGCCTACCCTTCGACGCCCCTCCGGTGGTACGGCGCGTCGGGGTGGAGTNNTCGGGGTGGAGGTGGCTCCGGGGCGAAACCTGAGCGCCCTGGTGTGGGGGGGCGGCGAGCCCGAGTTGGTGCTGCTGCACGGCGGCGCGCAGAACGCCCACACTTGGGACACCGTGGCCTTGGCTGTCGATCGTCCGCTCGTGGCCATCGACTTGCCCGGACACGGACATTCCGACGGTCCCGGGCCCGGTCCCGAAGGGATGCTGAGCCTGGACGCCAACGCGCGGGACGTGGCCGTCGTCATCGCGCACCTCGCTCCTGCGGCCCGCGCCGTGGTGGGGATGTCGCTCGGAGGCCTCACGACTATCGCGTTGACCGAGGCGGCGCCCGAGCTGGTGCGCCGGGTCGTCCTGGTCGATGTGTTACCGGGGCTCAAGGGGGAACGGTCCAAGCACATCACCGACTTCATCAACGGCCCACAGAGTTTTTCGAGCCTCGATGAGCTGCTCGAGCTGACCGCGCAATTCAACCCGACTCGGTCCCTGTCGTCGCTGCGCCGCGGCATCCTGCACAACGCCGAGCAACAGGAGGACGGTACGTGGGTCTGGCGTTGGGCGCGCCACCGGTTCCAGGTCCCGACCACCGAGTCAGGCGGCGGCGAGCCAGGCATCTCCCTCTATGACGGCCTGTGGGACGCGGTGTCGTCGATCACGGTGCCGCTGCTGCTCGCCCGGGGCATGCGCCCCGACTCCGTTCTCGGCGACGAAGACGAGGACGAACTTCGGCGGCGCTTGCCTTCGGCCCGTGTCGTCCACTTCGAGGAGGCCGGGCACAGCCTGCAGGGCGACACCCCTCTCGAGCTGGCCGCCCTCATCGAGGAATTCGTCTTCGGGAACTGAGCACAAGGTGAGGGGCTTCCGGATCGAGACGAGCAACGATGCCAGGCAGACCCTGGCACGAGCGGCTGCGTTCCTGCGCTCGGCACCTGTTCAGCACAATCTCGTCCTCACGCTCCTCGAAGAGCGGTCGGCCCACCCCGAGCCGGGACGTTACTGGACGGTGCTCGGTGCGGACGCGGTTGTCGGCGTCGCCTTTCAGTCGCCGCTGTCCTTTCACGCCGCCATCACCTCCATGCCGGCGGCGGCCATCCCCGCCCTCGTCGACCACATGGTCGAGGCGGCGCCGGACCTTCCGGGTGTCTTCGGGGAGGCGGACACATCCTCGAGATTCGCCGGGCAATGGGCCGAGGTACTCAAAGTGCCCACCTCGCCGGTCGAAGGTCAGCGACTGTATCGACTCGGATCTCTCAGTCTCCCGCACGGTGTGCCGGGGCAGCTCCGGATGGCAGGTGAAGGTGACGAGGACCTCGTCGTGTCCTGGATCGAGGGATTCCGCCACGACACAGGTGGTCACCCCCCACTGCCGGACGTGATCCGTCGTCGAATCGCCGACCGATTCGTGTCCATCTGGGATCACGACGGACCTGTCTCCATGGCGTCGTTCACACCACCTGTGGCGGGCGTCTCCCGGATCGGCCTCGTCTACACGCCACCATCGCAGCGTCGGAGGGGATTCGCCGCCGCCTGTACCGCAGCCACCACCGAGGTCGCCTTGCAAGGGGGGGCCGACCACTGCGTTCTCTTCACTCAACTGACGAATCCCCAGTCGAACGCCATCTACCGGCGAATCGGTTACCGGGCCGTGGCCGAGCAGCTGCGCTACGCCTTCACCCCGTAGAGGCGCCGGACCGAGGCTGCCAGCGAGCGCTTCGGGCGTCGTGGTCCACGACCAGGATCCCACTGGCATCCGAAGCAGGCGCCCCGGTCGTCGGATCAGTTCCGGTCATGATGAAACGAACTACCTTCGCCGCCGGCGGCAGGGCGTACGGTCCCCGCACACCGTGTGTGCTCGGGCCACCCTCGAAGGGGGCCATGGCACCGCCGTCGGCACTGCTGCTTCGCCGGTGGTGGAACCCCGGGAACGAGTTCATATTCGAGATCGACGGCGCGACAGGAACTCTCCGGCTGCGGATGCTCAACCGTGGGATCGAGCATCTCGCCCCTGTCCGACACGCCCCTGGCCACGAACCGATGACCCTTGGCCAGCGGTCCGCAATCGATATCGAAACTCATAAGCATCCGGTCGTCGTGAAGAGCCGGGTTCCGGGGAGGAAGGGCCTCAGTCATCCGACGTGGGGATCTGTTCGACGGCACCGTCGTCATCTTGACGTCGATCGCCAGCCCTCGTCGGGCAGGGTCCGATCCGGGTGGAACTCGAGATCATCGCCAACGGCGATAGAAAGGACAACCGTGGGCTCCAATTACGATCGCATCGGCATCGGCTACAGCCAAATACGGCGACCGGATCCTCGACTTGCCCTCCTGATCGCTGAAGCCATCGGTGACGCCCGGATGGTGCTCAACATCGGCGCCNNGTCGAGCCGTCATCGGTGATGCTTCATCAGCATCCGGACAGCAACCGCGTCCAGGCGAAGGCGGAGGCGCTCCCTTTCGGCAATCACAGCTTCGATGCCGCCATGGCCGTCATGACCGTGCACCACTGGTCGGACCTGGCTCTGGGGCTGCGTGAGATGCGTCGCGTGGGGCGACGGCAGATCGTGTTCACCTGGGATCCTGACCACGACCGGGAACTGTGGATAGTGACGGAGTACCTTCCCGTGCTCCGCCGAATCGAACGGTCCCGCTTTCCCCCCATCGACCGCCTGGTCGAAGTGCTGGGGGCTCACACCGTCGTGCCGTTCGAGATCCCGTTTGATTTCTCCGACGGCTACCAGCCTGCCTTCTGGCGTCGGCCGGAGGCGTACCTGGACCCCCGGGTGAGAGCAGCCAGTTCGACCTTCGCCCAGCTTTCCGATGACGTCGTGGAGCCCGCCATGGAGCGTCTGCGGGCTGATCTCTCGTCCGGCGCATGGGCCGCTCGACATCAGGATCTCCTAGAGCTCGACTGTGTCGACTACGGGTATCGCCTCCTCGTCGCCGGTTAGATCGGCGCCGGGCGCGGTGCGACGTAGACGAGCTCGTCGATCGAGACCCCGTTTCCGAAACTCACGGTCACCTCTCCGGCCAGGGTCCAGCCACAGTTCTCGTACAGACGGATCGCCCCGTGGAGTTGGGTGGCGACATCGAGGACCGGCCACAGCCCCCGGCCGATGGCGTGGCGCCGGGCGACGTCGAGGAGCGCCTGGCCGACACCGCGTCGCCGACCGGCGGGCGCCACCAGCAGGCGGGCCACGACCCCGAGCCGCTCGGCCGGCTGTCGCACAGCGTCGCTGGCCATGGCCATGACCGCGGCGGTGCTGCGCCGGTGGAGAGCGACGTGGCCGACGATCTCGCCGGAGTGTTCTGCCACCCAGGCTCCGTAGGCGTCGGGTGAGACGAGGAAGGTACGGAGATCGGTGGGCAGGTACGGCGGATACCCGTCGAGCTCGTGGACGGCGTGCGCCATCTCGACACACGGGTCGAGATCGGCATCGGTCCGCTCACGAATGACCATGGCGAGAACCGCTAGTGCAGCGATGAGGGATCGATGCCGACGCCACCGGATTCGCTGCTGGCGTAGGCGGCCAGCGCGAAGCGGAGCACGTCGACGGCCTCGTCACCACTCCACAGAAGGGGGCCCTCGCCATGATGGAGCCAGCGCAACCAGTGGCGACCCGAATCGCGGAAGCTGCTGGCCCAATCGTCGTCGAGAGCGTGGTAGGAGCGCATCTCACCCTCGGCGTAGATCTCGAGGCTCGGTTGTTGGATGCCCCGGCCGGTGCACCGGTTGACACGGCCGTAGCCGCGGTTCCCGGTGATCTCCCAACGTTCATCATTTGTGTAGTAATCGGACCGCAGGTACATGTCGGGAGCAAGGGTGATGTCCCACACCCCCCTGATGCCGCTCTCGTGCTCCCACACGATGGTGGTGGGAGCGTCGATCTCGATGGTGGGAAAGACCTCGGTATGGCCCACCCAGGCCCGGACTTCCCTGATGGGGCCGAAGAGCCAGAGGGCGGTGGCCAGCTTGTGCCATCCGTCATCGAAGACGAGGATCCCGCGTCCGTTCTGCATCTGCTGGACCTGCCATTTCCAGCTGCTCGCCGGCACGTCCCAGCCGCCTCGGCCGCTGCCCACCATCTTCATGTGGTACCCGCGCACCTCGCCCAGCTCGCCCGAATCGACCGTCTCCTTCAGCCTCCGCAACGGCTCGTAGAAGATGTAGTTCTCCATCACCCGCAGTATCCGACCGTTGGCGCGTGCCGCGTCCAGCATGAGCTGCGCGCTGGCGAGGTCGTTGCACATCGGTTTCTGAAGGTTGACGTGCCACCCGTGACCGAGGAGCTCGATCACGCCCTCGACGTGCAACGGAATAGGTAGGAGGGCCTCCACGGCGTCGACCTCGAGGCCGCTGGCCGCCAGTTCGGCGGCCGACCCGAAAGTGCGGGCCTGAGGCCAGTCCGCTTGACGTTGGGCCCGGCGTTCCTCGCTCGGGTCGACGAGGGCGACGACCTCCACGTCGGGATTGCCGAGGTAGGCGCGCACGTTCAGGTCGTAGATACGACCGAGTCCGACGAATGCGGCGCGCACCGGACGGTCGTAGGGGCTGAAGCTCACAGAGTCTCCGCTTCTTCCCGGAGGTGTCAGGGACATGACGTCCGGCCGAAAGGAACCAGCTTCGCTGCCAGTAGACGGCCGGACCGGTCGAAGACTTGCAGGATCGCACACGTCGGTCGCTTCCAAGCGAAGCCGCCACCGTACTGCACGAACCCTGCCGATCCATTCCCACAGTCAACCGCCGTTTGCAGCGCCGCAACCACGTGTTCCCGACTGAGATCAGTGGGTCCTGACGCAAAGACACCGCTGTAATCCACTTTCACGTCGTTGGCGTCGCCGACGACACGCAGGGCAATCCACGGGCTGGATGTCCCGGTAATCGACAGCGGACTCTTGATGCCGTAGATGATGCCGTGGGACGTATGCACGGCGTAGAGGGCGGCGCCTGTTGCCTCCCGAAGTGCCCCGAAGCGTAAGGGCCCCACCACGATGTCCTGGGGCGTACGGAAAATGGCGGCACCATTCGCTCCCGCGTAAATGTTGTCTGTACAAAGACTGGAGGTCATGGTGCCCGGGATCTTCCCGATACGCGTGCTCACGTCGCTCACGGTGTGCCCGGGGCCAGCGGTGTGCCCGGTGTTCGCCGTCGATCGGCCCCCGGCGCAACCACTGAGCCCGGCGGCCAGAAGTCCGGCAACCAGACAGGCGGTGGCCTTCACCGGCCCAGTATGACTGCTCCCGGAAATGGTGAGGATGAAAGGTGGTGGACGGGTCAGTCGTCGTCTTCGTCGCCCCACCCGTCCTCGGGCTCACCGGCTCCGCCGTCGGCGCCCTGGCGGGCCCGGAGCCAATCGCCGATCTGATCGGCGACGCGCTGCACCCCGCCACCCATCCGGTCGACCATGGCCACGAAGCGGTCGCCGTAATGGGTGACGGCGGCATCGAACTCCTCGGAGGGCGGGGGTTCCTGGCCACGGTGGATGTACTGGCCGGACCGGATGCGGTCGAAGTCGCCTTCGCTCACCCACGCCACCAGTTGGCGCACCCGGCGGACAGCGAACGGATGGGTGCGACCGAGCTCCTCCCAGAAGCGGGCATGGCGGGCGTAGAGGTCGTCCTCCTCCTCGTACTCGGTGGCCTGACGGATGAAGGCATCGAGGTTCATGCCGGGCAACGCTCCCCCCGCCATGCGCATCAGCATGGTGCAGACGGGCAGCGGATCTCCGAGGACGAGAGCACTGGCCCGGTCGCTCGACAGCTCGGCCATCCTCGACCACTCGAGCAAGGCCAGGTACAAGGCCCGCATGGGTAGTCCGGCCAGCAGCGAGCGGGGAATGGCCCCCTGGATGACCTGGGAGATGATGATCAGGGCTGTCGTGTAGGTGTAGTGCTCGGACAGGACGTGGCCCAGCTCGTGGGCCAGGACGGCCTGGGTCTCGGTGGACTCGTAGGAGCCGACGAGTGACGAGTAGACGATGATCATGGGATTGCGGGCGCCCACCGTCATGGCGTTCACCAGGGGCGTCTGGGTCACGTAGAGGTCGGGCGTGAACTCCAGATCGAGAACGTCGGCACAGTGCCGGTAGCTCGCCCACAGGTCGGCCAGCTGGTCGTCGCCGATACGGACGGCGTTACCGAGGAGAACCTGCCGCAGACGTCTCTCGTGACCGAAGTCGCAGAGCCGCTTGATCAGCTGGTCCATGAGGGGGATGGAGCGCAGCGCGGCAGTGGCCGCCTTGTCGGCCGGGTGTTCGTATGCCTTGGGGCTGATCCCCTCGTATCGCAACATCGGTCCTGCGGGCACGTGACACTCCTGACCTCGTGCGGAGAGGACCCAATGCTACCGACCGGTCGGCGCCCCGGTCCTTCGCCATCGGGCCGCAGGTCAGCCCT
The DNA here is from genome assembly GCA_003131945.1 of Acidimicrobiaceae bacterium. The sequence continues at coordinate 8,142 of PKWD01000136.1, read as the reverse complement.
CGAGGTCGTAGGCGACGGTGTGCCTCGGCTGGTAGAGACCGATCTCTCCGGCGCCGGGGACCCGTAGGCGGGCGAGGCGCCCGAAACCCTGGTCCTCGACCGGGGAGGTGAACTCGACGCCCTTGGCCGTGAGGTCGGCCACCGTCTCTTCGACGTTGTCGCACATGAGGTACAGCTCGTGGTGGCCGCTCGGCGCGCCGCTCGTCGGATCGCCCGCCGCTCCGGCGGGATGGATGCCGAGCTCCGCCGGCGGGAGCNNCCTCGGCATAGATGATGGCGTGCGAGCTGGTGATCATCGCCCCACCATGCCACCGCTGCCGTCCCTCGCCGTAACAACGGCCGAGGCCGGATTCGCGTTACCTGGCGGAGCACCGGGAGTTCGAAGCCGCCGCCACCGCCCGGGACCGGTACCCGTGACCCTGGTTGCCGGGTCCCGTTCATGACAGAATACCGATCGGCCGCCCCGCGTCTCGGCCGGCGGTCAGGGTGACTGGGGAAAGAATGCGAGTCTCACGCTTTGTCGTTGCCGCCACCGGGGCCGCACTGCTCGCCGCCGTGCCCGGCGCCACGGCCCGCGGATCGGTCTCGGCGCCGTCAAGCATCTCCCCGACAGCCGTCCTCATCCATCCCGATGTGGTCTACGCCGGGAGCGTCAGCACCGGGCCGCCCACCACCGCCCAATGCGAGGCCGCCTTCGACGTGGCGTGCTACCAGCCGGCCCAGATCCAGGAGGCGTACGACCTGCCGGCGCTGTTCTCGGACGGGGTCACGGGTAAGGGGGAGACGATCGTCATCGTCGACTCCTTCGGTTCGCCCACCATCGGCCACGACCTGAAGGTGTTCGACCGGACCTTCGGTCTCCCCGCCCCTCCGTCGTTCGCCGTGATCCAACCGGCCGGTCCGGTGCCGCCCTACCGGCCCGACTCGGCCCGGGTGGGCTGGGCCGGGGAGACCACCCTCGACGTGGAGTACGCCCACACCATGGCTCCGGGGGCCAACATCCTCCTGGTCGAGACGCCGACGTCGGAGAACGAGGGCACGACCGGTTTCCCTCAGATCGTCACGGCCGAGGAGTACGTCATCGACCACGGTCTGGGCGACGTCATCAGCCAGAGCTTCAGCGCCACCGAGCAGACCTTCCCCTCGACGCAGTCTCTCCTGGCGCTGCGCAGTGCCTATATCGACGCGGCCAAGCATGACGTGACCGTCCTGGCCGCCTCCGGTGACAGCGGGGCGGCCGATGTGGGAGCGGGCGGGAGGTACTACCCCTTCGCCGTGACGTCGTGGCCGGACAGCGATCCACTGGTGACCGGGGTCGGTGGCACCCAGCTCCAACTCGACGCCGCCGGTCACCACACCGCCCCCGACAGCGTGTGGAACGACACCTTCAGCGTTCCCACCAACAAATTCATCTTCGGTGACGCCGGTCCGAACCCTCTGGCCGGCGGGGGCGGCCTGTCCATCAGCTTCCCCCGTCCCTCGTTCCAGGACGGGGTCAAGGCGGTGGTCGGCCACCAGAGGGGCGTGCCCGACATCTCCATGAGCGCGGCGTGCAACGGCGGCGTGGACGCCTATCAGAGCTTCCAGGGCCAGGCGGCCGGCTGGTACCCGGTGTGCGGCACCAGTGAGGCCACCCCCCTCTTCGCCGGCGTGGTGGCCCTGGCCGACCAGGTGGCCGGCCACCCGCTCGGGGTGATCAACCCCGCCCTCTACTCGTTGTCGGCCAGTGGTGCCCCGGGAATCGTGGACGTGACCTCGGGCGACAACTCGGTGTCGTTCACCCAGGCCCACACTCTGCAGACGGTGACCGGCTTCAGCGCCCGGCCCGGGTACGACCTGGCGTCGGGAGTGGGCACCGTCGACGCCAAATCATTTGTTCCCGAACTGGCCCAGACCGCTCGCTGATGGCCGCCCTTGACCCCGTACTGCGGTACGGGCCGTAGTCTTTGGGGGTGGACGTCCTCACCATCGGCCAACTGGCCCACGAGGTGGGCGTGAACATCGAGACGATCCGCTACTACGAGCGGCGCCGTCTTCTTCGGGAACCTCCCCGGACCAGATCCGGATACCGCCAGTACTCGGCCACCGACCTGTGGCGGCTGCAGTTCATCGCACGGGCCAAGCAGCTCGGGTTCACCCTCTCGGAGATCGCCACCCTGGTGGGACCGGACAGCAACAGCTCGGCCGACAGCGTCCTGCTCATGGCGCGGGCCAAGATCGGCGCGCTGGACGAGCATCAGCAGCAGCTGGCCGACACCCGTGCCCGACTGGTGCGGCTCGTCGACATCTGCGAAGACCCCGACAGCGAGGATTGCCGGTCCCTCCGGGTCACCGGCTGATCGGCACTCCGACGTCGTCGAGCAGCTGGGCCCGGCTCCGGGCTCCGATCATCGTTCGACGGAGTTCGCCCTCGGTGAAGACGAGGAATGTGGGAACGCTGACGACGTCGTAGCGGGCGGCCAGGTCCGGGTGCTCGTCGACGTTGATCTTGCCCACCCGCAACCGACCCTCGAGGTCGGTGGCCAACGAGTCGAGCATGGGAGCCATCACTTTGCACGGTGGACACCACTGCGCCCAGAACTCGACGATCACGGGGACAGGCGACACTCTGACCTCTTCGTCGAAGGTCATCTCGGTGAGGGTGAGAACAGCACTGGGCACATCGGTCTCCTTTGTCGTTACCCGGAGGGTAGGGCCCGTACCGTGGTCCGGAGTCAAGGGCCTGGCGCGGCACCGATCAGTTTCTCCATCACGTAATTGTGGATGTCGACCCCCTGCACGACGAGGTCTTGGCGACGAAGGAGGGCGAAGCCCTTGCGGGCGAAGAGACGGCGCGCCGATTCGCTCGCCTCCACGAACAGGCGGTTGATGCCGGCCGACCGGGCGTGACGCTCGAGGGTGTCGTAGAGGCGGGAGGCCACGCCGTGGCCCACGACATCGGGACGGCAGAACATGTGATCGATATGACCGTTGGACTCGAGGTCGGCGTAACCGACGATCTCGTCGGCGAGGTTCACGGCGACGAGGAAGACCCTGCCGTCTCGCGCTCTTCGGTCGAACCAGTCGGGATCCCGTCGCTCGGGAGCCCAGGCGTGTACCTGCTCGGCGCTGTAGTCGGCCAGGGCGGCCTCCCGGACCGATCGGAAGAACACGTCGGCCACGGCCCCGGCGTCCCCCGACGCATAACGACGCACACGACACTCCACCTGCCGCACCGCCGCCAACCCCGGTCGATCAGGTCCGGGCCGTGTTGTGGCAGTCGTAGACGCCGAACCGCACCGTCGCCGGCCGGTCGAGACGCGCCAGTTGGCAATGGGTCCGGATCCAGACGATGCGCGGGTCGTTGCCGGGCGGGTCCACAGGGTCGACGGCCAGGCGCACCTGCCCGAAGGCGATGTCGATGCGAATCTGTGCCAGCGTGGGTGACGGGATGGCCCCGGTATATCCCCCGATGGGCAGGACCTCCCGGCCGCTGGCGAGAATGTAGGCGGAGGCCACGATGGAGGTGTCGGTGACGAAGAGGATTCGGGTCTTCGACGCCGCCGCCAACAGCTCCAGCGTCCGCACCGACCGGGCCACCGCCTGCTGGGATCGCAGCGCGTCGGTCTGCGTCACCAGGGTGACCGACGCCGGCTGGAACGGCGTGTCGAAGGACCCGAGACCGTCGCTGACGACGGTGGCCGAGGCCACCGAGGGGACGAGGACCCTGGACAGCGCCGCGGTCACCAGGGCCACCGATCCCAGACGGGTGGAGTCCCGCCGCCACCACCACGACGCCACCAGCAAGACGTCGGCGGCGACGGCGGTGATGATCACGGCGGGGACGAGCCAGGGACGGACGCCGGTGCCGGTAGGGATCAGGTAGACGGCGTAGCCGGCCGTGGCGGTGACGGCCACACCCACGAGAAGACGCCCGACCGAGGAGGCGGAAGCGCCGAGTCCGGCACGCGCGGCCCGCCAGGCGGCCGACAGCCCGACGCCGCACAACGCAGCGATGGCCGGGGTGAGAGCGGCCGTGTAGTACGAGTTGAGGTAGGACCCGTCGCTGAAGGCGACGACGGTCACGACGAGCCATGTCCCCCACAGCACGCAGCAGGCGCGCACCGGGTCGTAGCGCCGTCTTCGTCGCCGCGACACAACGACACCGACGGCGGCGAGGATCGAGGCGGGCAGCAACCAGGCCGTGTCACGACCGAGGGGTCCCGACAGCAGCCGGTGCCAGCTGCGCCCGATAAAGGCTGTCGAGGCGTTCAGGAACGTGCGCTTCTCGAGATCGACGACCAGAAACGGCGCCAAGGGGCCCACGCTCGTCTCGAAGGCGCTCGCGTGTTCGAAGCGGAAGATGCCGTTGTAGTCGAAGACCTGGGTGAAGACCGAGTCGTCGTCGCTGCCGTCGACATAGGGGCGGTCGTGCGACGGCACCGCCGTCACCGCCAGCATCCAGCTCAGTGACACCAGCGCCGTCACCAAAGTGGCGAGCACGACGTGGCCCAGTCGACGCCCGCGCGCCGGGGAGGCGATGAGGTAAGCGAGCCACAACGCCGGCAGGACCAGCCAGGCTTGCGTCATCTTGGCCTGGAAGGCGAGGCCCACCCACAACCCGGCCAGGAGCAGAGACCGCAGCCGGCCCGTGGTGAGGGCCCGCGAGGTGGCGTCGGCCGCCAGGACGAGGAGCAGGATCAACAGGGAGTCCGAGATGTTCCCGCGGTTGAGCAGCACGGTGACCGGGCTGGCGGCCATGACGAAGGCGGCGACGATGCCGGCGCCGGGACCGGCCAGACGACGCACGGCCCGGTAGAGAACGAGAACGGTGAGGATGCCTTCGACCACCTGGGGCAGGACGAAGGCCCAGGTGTTGATCCCGAAAGCGCGCAACGACAGCGCCTGCAACCACAGTGCCCCCGGGAGCTTGTCCACGGTGACGGTACCGTCGGGGTCGAAGGCTCCGAAGAAGAAGTTGTGCCAGCTCATCGACATGCTGCGGGCGGCGGCGCCGTAGAAGGGTTCGAGGGCGGCGTGGTCGAGGCCCCAGGCATAAGCCAGCGCGGCCAGCGCGGCCACGGCCAGGAGGGCGGGACGCGCCCACCGGGGCTGGTCGTCGGGGGACTGCCAGAACACCCACAAACGCCGCACCCCCCGGGGCCGGCGACGGCGGGCCGGGAGATGGAGCCCGCGGCCCCCCTGGTCGGGGAGTGACCCCCACGTCGACGGGTAGACCGGTGCTGTCACGGAGACGACCCGACGGCGGCGAGGAACTTCGCCGCGATCGGGGCCGCCACCTTCCCACCGACCCCGCCGCCGACGACGAGAACGGCAAAGGCCAGATTGTCCCGGTAGCCGATGAACCAGGCATGGGTCTGCGGCGGGTTGGCCGTCCCGAATTCGGCCGTGCCCGTCTTGCCGTAGGTACCGGCCGGCAGTCCGGCTCCGGCGGCGGTGCCCGTGGGGCTGTCGACCACGGCCGCCATCATCGTGCGCAGGTCGGACACGACCGTCGGATCGAGCGCGTGCACGGGGGTGTCGTCACCGGTGCCGACGACCAGGCGGGGCAGGTGCAGGCTCCCGGAATCAACGGCGGCGGCGGCGGTGGCCATGTCGAGCGGAGACACGAGGACGTCGGCCTGGCCGATGGACGTCGCCGCCCTCCCGGCGTCGGTGTCGGGGGTGGGTACCTTGCCCCCGAAGGCCGACACGCCGAGATGGAGAGTGGCTCCGATCCCGAACTGGGCGGCGGTGGTAGTGAAGCTCCCATAGGGCAGGCTGCGCGCCAACCCGATGAAGGCGGCGTTGCACGATTCGGCGAAGGCCGTTTCCAAACTCAACGACGACGCCGTCTCACCTTCGAAATTGTGGAACGTCTCGCCCCCCACCGTGATGGTGGGCGGGCAGCTGGCCGGGCTCGAGGGCGACGAGCCGTGTTCGATGAGATCGGCCGAGGTCACCACCTTGAAGGTCGAGCCCGGGGGGAAGGCGCCGGTCAGTGCGTTGTCGAAGTCATCGGACTCGGGCAGGCTGACCGAGGCCAGCACGTCGCCGGTCGACGGGTCCATGGCTACCAGGGCGGCCGGCAAGGTCTCGCCGGCGAGGGCCGACTCGGCCGCCTGTTGGATGGTGGGATCGATGGTCGTGCGCACCGGTGATCCGGGATGCGACGCAAAGGTGGCGACACGCGCCACCGCGTCACCGGCCGCGTTCGTGATCACGATCCGGCCGCCCGGTCGCCCGGCCAGTTGCTTCTCGTAGGCCTGTTCGATGCCCGTCTGCCCGACGGCGTCACCCGACTGGTAGGGAGCACCGAGGCTCTGGAGCTCCTGGGCGGTGACGGGCCCGACCGACCCGACGACGTGGACGGCCAGCCCGGCGGTGACGGCCGTGCGGGCCGCCTGGGTCTCGAAGACGGTGCCCGGCACCGGGTAGATGGTCGGCTTCAGTTGGTCGTAGCGGGCCTGGGTGACGGCGAAGACGGGGACGAACCACGTCGGATGGGCGGTGGCCGTGGCCAGCGCGCCGGTCACCTCGGCCGCCGTGGCCCCGGCCTGCTCCAGCGCCGCGGTCACTGTGGGCGCCGACGTGATCCGGCTCCCCTCGATCCCGATGGTGACGGTGGGGGCCTCGGTGGTGAGAGGGGCGCCTCCGAGTCCGTCGATGGCGGCGCGCGCCGGCCACGTCACGGTGGTCGAGACGGACTCGCCGGGGCCCAGCGCCGAGATGATCGACGCCGGCGACCACAGCACGCGCCACGAGCCGGCGGGTCCGGCGTCGGTCAGGTGCAGCGTGGTGTGGACGGTCCAGGAACCGAAGGGGGTGAGGACGAGGTGACCGGTCACCGCCACGGTGGCGTCGGATCCCGACACCGTCGCCGGTCCGGCGCCATAGGAAGCGCGCTCGAGATCGAGATCGTCGGCCACTTGTCGGTTGAACGAGGCGAAGTCCGCCGGGGGGCGGCGGACCAGTGCCGCCATGGCGCCGTAGTCGCCGTGCGACCAGGCCGAGAGGTACCCGGCAATGGTGGCGGAAGCACTGACGGAACCGGCGCAACCCTGGAGAACGAGGGCCAGCAGGACCACGCTCGTGGCCACCACGGGCGAACGAGCTCGGAGAGCCACGGAACACGACGCTACTCAGTGACCTGGCCCGAATCCGGGACGCTCCGCACACGCCTTCGGGGAAGACACCCCTGCAGTGGTGCGGCCGATCTCTTACGCTTGACCCACGGAGACACTCACCTTCCTCTTCACCGACATCGAGGGCTCGACGGCGCTGCTCAGGCGCATGGGAGAGGACGCCTACGCCGAGGCTCTGGCCGATCATCACCGTCTCATCCGGGCCGGCCTCGCCGCTCATGGCGGGAAGGAGATCAGCACCCAGGGCGACGGCTTCTTCGCCGTGTTCTCCTCTCCGAGCGCCTGTGTGGCGGCGGCGATCGAGATGCANNAGACGAGAACCACCGGACTGGTCGGCTTCGAGGTTCATCGCGCCGCCCGGGTGGCGGCTGTGGCCCACGGGGGCCAGATCGTTCTCTCGGCCACGGCGGGTGCTCTCGTGCGGGATTCGCTGCCGGCCGGCGCCACCGTGCGCGATATGGGTCCTCATCGGCTGAAGGACCTCGGTCGGCCCGAGCAGATCTACCAACTCCAAGGCGAGGGGCTCGACGTCGACTTCCCCCCGCTGCGCTCGCTCGACAACCCGGCGTTGGCCAACAACCTGCCGGCCCAATCGGCCAGCTTCGTCGGACGCGGCCTCGAGGTGGCCGAGGTTCGGCGTCTCGTCGAGTCGGCCCGGCTCGTCACCCTCACCGGGGCCGGGGGGTCGGGCAAGACCCGACTCGGCCTTCAGGTGGCGGCCGAACTGCTCGACGGGTCCGGGGACGGCGTCTGGCTGGTCGAGCTGGCTCCGGTCTCCGACGAAGATGCCGTGGCCACGACCATCGGCGATGCCCTCGGGATCACCGGCCAGTCCTCTCGTCCCGCGCTCGAAACGCTGCTCGACGCCCTCGAGCCCCAGGACATCCTGATCGTGCTCGACAACTGCGAGCATCTGATCGGGGCCTGCGCCAAGATCGCCGACGCCATCTTGCGCAGGTGCCCTCAGGTCCATCTGATGACGACGAGCCGTGAGCCGCTGGGCATCGGCGGGGAGACG